>CALGBV010000191.1 GCA_937884015.1 uncultured Bacteroidales bacterium | reverse complement strand
TTCATCGGTTCAAAGCCCGTCTGAGATATTGCCCCGTATAGGAGCTTTCACACGCGGCGACCTCCTCCGGCGTCACATCGACGCCAAGGTCGGGACGGCGCGCGAACTGAAAGAGGAAATCGGACTTTCGGTGGCGAAAAGCGAACTGAAATTGGTGAAAATTCGTCGTTACGAATATAAGTTCACCTTTTTATATATGCTAAAAAGTAATGTCTCCGTTGAAATGTTGCGCCTTCAGGAGGAGGAAGTTGAATCGGTGAAATGGATGACGCGCGACGAAATTGAGCAACTGTGCAATCAGAACCTTTTTCAGCGCGTTCATTATCAGTTGCTTGTCGATTGCGAAGAAATCAGGTGATTTTTTAAGGAAAACCAGTCTGTATCAATTCATGTGCTTTGCTCCCTGCGATCCCTTCGCTCCCTGAGCTTGTCGAAGGGATGCATTCAAAATATTATTTGTTTAAAAATCAGTGTAATCCGTGAAATCTACGACTTAAAAAATTATAATTGTAGTCCGTTGAAAATCAATATAATATAAAAAATCTTCGGTTCTCGATAAAAAAATCTCACTTTTTTCTTGCATGTTCCGAAATTAATGTATTTTTGCACATCATAATAATATCAAAATAATATCATCTATGGAAACAAAAGAATTTGAATTTAAGGGATTTGCAATGAATGGATTCGTTGCATTGTTTGTCGAAATCGCAATCGTCGCCTTGAGCGTCTGGAGTCTTGTGCTGTATTCCGAACCACTTGGTTCTGGCCTGTTTTTGGCCTTGGGCATTGTCGGGTTGTTTTTGGCTATCATTCTGCCCATCGGCTTCCGCAAATTAGAACCAAACGAGGCCATGGTCATGGTTTTCTTTGGCGTTTACAAAGGCACCTTCACGAAAACGGGTTTTCACTGGGTCAATTTCCTGATGACATCAAAGAAAGTGTCGCTCCGTGCGCGCAACCTGAATCCTGACAACATCAAGGTCAACGACAAGACCGGTAACCCGATCATGATTGGCCAGATTCTGGTTTGGAAACTGAAGGACACCTACAAGGCTATGTTCGAAATCGACTCGCAGACCATGGCAGGTGGTTCAAGCACCACGCCGGTGACGGTATCAAGCCGCATGAGAGCCTTTGAGAGTTTCATTCAGGTGCAGAGCGATGCCGCGTTGCGTGAGGTGGCAGGCATGTATGCTTACGACGAGACCGATGGTCACAGCGAAGAACTGACCTTGCGCTCGGGCGGCAAGGAAATCAACGAAGTGCTGATGTCGAAACTGAACGAGCGTTTGGCCATGTCGGGACTCGAAGTCATTGAAGCACGCATCAACTATCTGGCTTATTCGCCTGAAATTGCTGCCGTTATGTTGCGCCGCCAGCAGGCTGCCGCCATCATTTCGGCCCGTGAAAAGATTGTGGATGGCGCCGTTTCGATGGTCAAGATGGCACTCGACAAACTGAAGGACGAAAATGTCGTCGACCTTGATGAAGAACGCAAGGCCGCCATGGTCAGCAACTTGCTCGTGGTGCTTTGCGCCGACGAATCGGCTCAACCAGTGCTGAATACGGGTAGTCTGTATTAAACGGATAAATGCCATGTTAGTCTTTTGCTTGGTATCTGGAGCCATTTTGGCCTTGTCAGGTGTCCTGGTCTATTTCAATCCGCTCCTGATTTCGGGGTTGAATACCATGTCGAAGAAGCGTTTGGCCCGTGTCGATGTGGATGGCTTGAAAAAGGCTACATGTTGGCTTTTTGTGACGAGCGGAGCCGTGATGTTTGTCTTGGGCGTTCTTTCCTGTTTTTTCCGTTTGGGATTGATGCCGGCATTTGCTTTCGTCGTTTTGATTTTCGCGATTGTCTTAATCGCCATGTTCCTGAACAGAAAGTTCGACGGCGGAATAACCGAAGATGAACGCAAGAATGAAAAGGCGCAGCTGCATTTCTCTGTCGCTTTTGCCGTGGCAATAATGGCTGTGGTCGCCGTCGTCTATTCATATTGTTCAAAGCCATCAAAAATTGAATTGATTGATGACGAGATTGTCATAAGTGGACAATATGGAACGACTATTCCTGTCGGATCAATTGTCAGGACAACGACTTTGAAATATCTTCCGGACATTGCATTGCGCACCAATGGCATCTCGACGGGGAAGACCAATAAGGGCTATTTCCGCCTGAAGAGTGGGGAAGAGTGTATGCTCTTTGTGACCGATAATGGCGGACCATTCATCGAAATCCGTACTACGGACGGCTTGTATTATCTGAATTGCGCCACATCGGAAGAAACGCTGCAATTGGCAGTTGAAATACGAAGACAATATTAAAATAATGAATTGTAAAATATTTAAAATTAAGTAGTTATGGAATTAATCCTCATTATAATCTGCATCATTGGCCCGCTGGTTTTTGCCCTTCTCGGCAAGACGCATCCTGAACTCATTTCCAGAAGCCGTAATGGCCAGCCGATGGATGAAGACGGCAAAAGGTTTTTCTTCAGAGCTTGCTTTATCATGAGCAGCATGTTTCTCTCGGCCCTTATCGTAACCTCCATTCCAGCGCTTGAAAAAATCAAGGATGTAATATCTGTCTGCATAGTGATGTTTGCAACGGCACTTCTGTTTTTCTTTCTGTGGAAATATGTCATTCGCAAACGCAACAGCGTTATTCAGACAGTACTTTGTTTCTTGGCCATTTTGCTTTTTGCAGGCATGGCGGTCGTTTATTGCTTTGTTTCGCAAGATGAGACAGAAGTAATTGTAAATGAAAGTACTATCGAAATTGAAGGACCGAATGCCACAACCATCTCGATGTCCGAAATCCAGTCGTTAAAGGTCGTAAAGGCTTTGCCCGAAACGGAAAACGATTCCTGTCTCATATTGGTTGAAAGCTCACATTCACCTTTCGTTGAGGTGCGTACTGCTGGCAAGACCTATTACCTGAACAAGTATTCGTCGGAGAAGACGATGGAACTGATTCTTGCGCTTGAAAACATTGCAGAAGATAAATTCATAAATGCCGAATAATCATGGGAAACTTAATTAGCTACTTCGCGTTTGGAATCATTGAATTGATCAGTGCTTTCCGTCTAAGGCGCAATGTGTCGAATCTGAAAATGTATAAGAATGTGCCCGACGACAAGAAGCATTTGATTGATACGGAAGGCATGAAACGGCTATATTTCATTTTTGGACTGGCAGCCTCGCTTCCTTTCTTCGTGTGTGGCATTTTGAGTTATTTCATCGGCTTTGATGCGTATTTCGTTATAGTTCCAGCACTGCTTTCCGGACTTTTGATGGCAATCTGCGTCAGACGGTCATATCGTTGCATTCCTGCCAATGTGGAAATTCCAGATAATAAGAGAACTACATGGATATTGTATTCCGTTTTTGCGGCAATTGTGGTGGTGGTTTTGATTGTCGACCATAAGCAGACCGAAGTTGAGGTGACGGCCAACAGCATTGAAGTGGCAGGTGAATATGATTATGTTGTTCCGAGACAATGTATCGAAACAATAGAAATCGTTGAGGCTTTGCCACAGGTGAAGAACTCGGAGGGCGGTTATTGGAAATTCGGTCAGATTTTTGGCGAATATCGGCTGAAGGATGGTTCGGAGTGTACTTTCCTGCTTTTGGACAAAACGGCTCCTTTCCTGAAAATGAACACCTGCAATGGCATCATTTATCTGAACGGCAAAACGCCTGATGCAACGCTGCAATTGGCAGTTGAAATACGAAGACAATTTGGCGATAAATTCTTAAATCAGTAAAAATGAACATAATACATTATATGAATTTAGGCATAGGCCTGTTTATGATACTTGTTGGATGGCTCATCTACCGTTATCCGAAATTCATCAATCCTTACGGCGGCATGCCGCCCGAGCGTCAGGCTTTAGTTGATATTGATGGCTTGAAAAAGGCGCTTGCCTTGTGTGCGGGAATTGCGGGCTTGTTGATTATCGTGGTGTTTGCCTTAGGCATTTCGCACGTTGTGAGCGAAAGGGTTGCTGAGGAAGCCATGCCCATTATTTTGCTTGCCATGCTCATCCCGATGCTTATCGCCATGAGGAAATACAACGGCTATGGTCGCGATGCTTCGGGAGGGTCCTATTTCGGACATCGTCTGGACAATACCTCAAAATGGACTTTGGTGATTTTGGGCTTGACTGTGGTTATCGTTGTCATTTTGTTAGTTGTGTCCAGCAAGCCGGCAACTGTTTCTTTGGACTATAATGGTTTCAAAACCAATGGTGTGTATGGCGTTAATGTTAGGTATGGCGACATCGTTTCGATGGAAGTTTTAGAAGAAATGCCTCCTATGGAAAAGCGCCTCAATGGTTCCACTGCCGGCGGTGTGCATAAAGGTGTCTTTTTGACGAAAGATGACGAAAAATGCTTGCTTTTCGTGAATGATAATGGCGGTCCGTGCATCGAAATCCGCACGGCTGACCGTTTGATTTACATGAATTGTCCGTCAAGGGAGCAGACTCTGGAGGTGATTTCGCGCTTGCAAGAAGTTGTCGGTCAAAACGAATTGTCGGGGAGGTAAACATGGCAAAGGAAAAAGACAATAACGCAAATACCAAGACAGTCCTGCTTCGTGTGGATGCCGAAACGATGGAGGCGGTCGAAAAATGGGCTGCCGACGAATTCCGTTCCGTTAACGGGCAGCTGCAATGGATTATCGCCGAAGCACTAAAGAAAAGTGGGAGAAAGAAAAAGTAGTAATCTTAGCTTTTAGCCGTTAGCCATTAGCTTTGACCGCTTCGCGCAGCTAATGGCTAAAAGCTAACAGCTAAAGGCTTAAAAAATAGAAAAAAATGAAAAGTAAATTCTTGAAGACAAGTTTCTTAATGAGCATGATGGCGTTTTTCGCCACAACCGTAAATGCACAAATCGAAGGTTATTGGAAAGGCGATTTGAATTTAGGTGCCCAACAATTGGGCGTGTGTTTCAACATTCAGTCGAAAGATGGAAAATTTGTCTCCACAATGGATGTGCCCGCGCAAGGTGCATTTGATGTCGCTGTTGATGAAACAAGTTTTGCAATCGATACCTTGAAAATCGAAATCACGGCAATAAATGCTTCGTATTGTGGTGTTTATGTAAATGATACTTTGAAAGGAACATTTACGCAAATGGGCATTGCCTTGCCTTTGAATCTCGTCAAGAGTGAAAAGGAAGCCAAGAAATCCCGTCCGCAAGACCCGAAGGAACCGTTTAACTATCGCGCTGAAAACGTAACTTTTAGAAATGAAAAGGAAAACTTCTCGCTTGCTGGCACTTTGACCATTCCTGAAGGTGAAGGCCCGTTTCCGGCAGTTGTATTGGTTTCGGGCAGCGGTCAGCAGAACCGCGATGAGGAACTGATGAATCACCGTCCGTTTTGGGTCATCGCCGATTATCTGTCGCGCAATGGAGTGGCGGTTTTACGTTACGATGACCGTGGCGAAGGCCAGTCGGAAGGCGACCCCAAAATGGCTACCACTTTCGATTTGTCGTATGATGCTGAAGCCGCTTTCGATTTCCTTTTGAAGCAGAAAGACATCGATGCAACGAAAGTCGGCATTTTGGGTCATAGCGAAGGCGGCGTCATCAACTGCATGGTCGCTTCGCGCCGTAAGGATGTGGCTTTCATCGTTTCTTTGGCTGGGCCCGCTGTTAAGGGCATGGAAGTCATTAAAGCCCAGCAGGAAGCTATCTATAGGGTCTCTGACGTGCCGCAGGAAGCCATTGATGCTGTAAATCAAATGACGGACATGTTGTATGGAATCATCGGTAAAACAGACAATAGGGAAGATGCCGCTTCGCAAATGAAGGCCATGCTTGCCGGTTTCGGAATGCCTGAAGAAACAATTGCTCAGACGGTAGATCCATTAACTTCGCCTTGGATGTTTTATTTCTTGAAATACGACCCGACGGAAAACATCGTCAACACGAATTGCCCGGCCTTGTTGCTGAATGGTTCTTTGGATTTGCAGGTCTTGGCCTCGCAAAATCTGCCCGCCTACGAAAAAATCGCTTCGGATTACGGCAAGACCAACATGACCATCCGCGAATTTCCCGGATTGAATCACTTGTTCCAGCATTGCACGACAGGTTCGCCAAACGAATATGTCAATATCGATGAAACCATTTCGCCCGAGGTTCTGCAAGCCATTTTGGATTTTGTGAAAGAATAACGGCGGAAAAACAGGCCTAATTCCAATGCTAATCGGTGCTAAGTAACCGTTACGGAATTTATTGCAAAAAATGATAAACTAAAGTCACCGCAGGCAAGAGTTTGCGGTGACTTTTTTGATTTATTGTTTCTCCCAAACGTTCACGATTTCACCGATATAGGCGTAGTGAATGCCCATGCCTCGGTCGCCGTAGAAGGCTTTCACATCGTCGCAAAGCTGGTCCAATTCAAATTGGTGCGCATATATGATTTTGCACTCGATGGCGAGATTGGCTTCCTCAAAAATAGGGTTGCCCAATTCGGTGAAGGTCGGGTGGAGGCCTGCCGGAGTGAGTTTGTCGCCCTCGCGGCCTGAGTGTGAACCGATGTAAACCAAAGCGTCGTGCATTGCTTCAGGAAAAGCGGTGACGGTGAAATATTCGTTGCGTTGCATGAATTCGTGCGTGTAGCGGTCGGTGGAGACGTAGACCGTGAAAATCGGCTTGTTCCAAAGCACGCCGAGGTCGCCCCATCCGATGGTCATGGCGTTCATGTCGCCTTCCTTGCCGGCCGCCCGTTCGAACCATTCGTCGGCAAACATGCGATACGGAGGGCCTTCGAT
>CALGBV010000190.1 GCA_937884015.1 uncultured Bacteroidales bacterium | reverse complement strand
GTTGAAAAAGCTGAAAGGCTGGTATGAATCGAGCGGTTGCGAGATTCAGAGGCGGAAAGAGAATGTTTTTGTGGGTTTTGAATGTTTTGGTTGTAAAAAAGCCAAATTGTATATTATTGCCATCTTTTTTGTTTTTCCCCTTGCATTTTGCAAAAAAATCTCCATTTTTGTACCCAAATTAGAAAACAATCAAAAAAGTAATATTATGAGCAAAAGATTCAGGCTTTTGACAAGCGTCATTGCGTTGTTTGTCAGTGTGTTAATGATTTCTTTTCTGTCATCTTGCGGTGACAAAAACAAATCAAATGTAATTGTCGAACAGATAAAACCGGTGCCAGAAGCAATTCTCCCGTATTTGGATAGCTATACTTCGGGCGTAATTGCTAAGGGCGAACCAATTAAAGTCAGCTTTAACAATGCAGAAGACTTGAAAGTGAAATATGGCGAGTCTTTGCCTTCTAAGTTGTTCACCTTCACTCCTGAGCTGAAAGGTAAGGCTGTCTGGTTGGACGAGCGCACCATTGGTTTTGAGTATGACAAAATCAATGAAAACCAGCAATATGTCGGCGTGTTCAAAATCGCAGAAGTCCTTGACGTTCTTCCTGATTTGACTTTGGAATTCGGCTTTGCTGTCCGCCGTCAGAATATCACTTTGCTGTCGGTGATTCCAGTCTGCAATTCAAGCGAAAAGATGGGGTACCAAATGCGTGTCGCCTTCTCGAATTTTGTTGATTCGGAAGAAGTGATGAAAATTTTTGAAAATGGTTTCAAAAACAAGTACAATCCAATTGTGACCAATGTCGGAAACAATGTTTTTGACATCGAAATTGCTGATATTAAGCGTGGTAATAAGGAATCAAAGATTGAACTCGTGTTGGATGGAAAGGATTTGGATTGTGATGCGAAAATCGTCCGTGAACTCGTGATTTATGCTCAAAATGATTTCTCGCCGATTCAGTTTGATGTTGACAAAGGCGAAAGTCTTGCGACATTGTATTTCTCGCAGCCTTTGAAGGAAACCCAGAACTTGGACGGCTTCGTTTCCTTTGATCCGGAAATTGCCTATCGTGCTGACATTAAAGGAAATAAGGTTGATTTCTTCTTCGATAAGACCAGCCTTTACAGTTATCAGTTGGAGAATATGGAAATGACGGTTGAGAGCGGTATCCGTTCTGCCGACAATGAGGTGCTTCAGAAAGGCGCTTCATACAAATTCGATTTGACCGAAAACAAGCCTCAGGTCCGTTGGACTTGCGAGGGCAACATTATCCCGAATGTGAACGAAGCTACGGTTTATTTTGATGCCATTTGCCTGAATTCCGTCACATTGCGCATCATCAGGATTTACGATGATAACGTGCTTTCATTCTTGCAAGACAATGAGTTGGATGAGACTTACGGTGTGCGCAAGGCGGGCCGATTGGAGAAAAAAGTCCGTTTGGAAGTTGAGAATCCGAATCCGACGCAGTGGAAGACTTTCCCGATTGTGTTGTCAAATTATGTTGATGTCAAACCTGGCGATATGTATCAGTTGAGCATCGATTTTGGCCCACAGGATTATGCTTTCGTAAGCGATGAAATGAAGAAGGTTTCGATGGAAAACCAAATGCGCGAACAGAATTATTGGGATGGAAATGGCTATGATTACAAGGAATACAATTATGATGGCGATTGGGGCGACCCCAATGGATTCTGCTATTATAATGACGTCGAGCAAAAGAAGAACATCGTGATTTCAAACCTCGCTGTGACTGCCAAGATGGGCCGTAATGACTTGGTAGATGTGTTCGTTTATCAGATTTCTGATGCGAAACCTGCAAACGGTGCCAAGGTGACGGCTTATAATTTCCAGCGTCAGGAATTGGCTTCGGCTACTGCCGATGCTGCGGGCTTTGCCCAATTGCAGTGTGCCAATCGTCCTGCTTTCGTGGTTGCAAAAGGCAATGATGGCAGCAAATCGGTCATCAAGACGACTGACGGCAATGCGTTGTCATACAGCAAGTTCGATATTGACGGTGAAGCCGTTGAAAAAGGTGTGGCTGGCTTTGCCTACACCAACCGTGGCGTTTGGCGTCCGGGCGACGAACTGCAAATCAACCTGATGCTGAGCGATTTCGACAATGCTATTCCTGAAAAATATCCTGTCGTGATGGAGGTCTACGATGCCTCATCGCGACTCTATACCAAGCAAACTAAATCGAATGCCATTGGCGGCATCTATTGCTTCAATGTCCCGACCAATCCATCGGATGAAACGGGTCTTTGGACGGCAAAATTCAAGATTGGCACAAGCGTCATCACCAAAATGTTGCGTGTTGAGACCGTGAAACCGAACCGTTTGGAAATCAATTTGAATCTCCCGGAAGTGATCAGCATCAATCATCCTGACCGTGTGACTTTAAACTCAAAATGGCTTAATGGATTGAAGGCCAATGGATTGAAGGCTGAAATTGACGCCAAGGTGCGCAAGGGCGAGACGAATTTCAAGAACTTCGCAGAATATACTTTCGTTGATGAAACCAACGAATTCTCGCCAGAGGAAATCTCGGTTTACAGCGGTCCGCTGAATGGCGAAGGCAATGCAAACATTGGCTTTGCACCTTTCAAGGAATTGTCCGCATCGCAAATGCTGAATGCCACTTTCACCACAAAGGTCTTTGAACAAAGCGGCGATTTCAGCATCACTTCAACGGCTGCAAAACTTTCACCTTGCGAGAGCTATGTCGGCGTTGAATTGCCAGCCACGCAATCGAAATACGGCAGTTTCTACGACACGGGCAAGGATTGGAAATTCAATATTGCCGTCGTGAAGGAAAGCGGCGTTTTGAGCGAGGCGACAACGACTTTGGAATATGCCCTTTATAAATTGGATTCCTATTGGTGGTGGTCGAGCGAGGACAGCTATTCCTTGCAGCGTTATGCTAGCGGCACTTACAAGCGCCCTGTCGAAAACGGCTCGCTCTCATGCAATGGCAAGACTTCGGTGACTTTCAACATTTCTGATGACAATTGGGGCAATTATCTGTTTGTCGTTGAAGATCAGCAGAGTGGAAACCGTTTCGCCAAGGTCGTTTGCTTCGATTGGGGTTCAACTTACATGCATGCCTCGTCCGCATCAGGCGCGCCCGTCCAGCTTGCTATGAAGGCCACGGCCGAAAGTTATAATGTGGGTGAAAACATCGTGGTGACATTCCCGGCCAACGAAACGGCAAAGGCCATGGTGACTGTCGAAGCCAACGATAAGGTGCTGCAACACTTCTATTTGGATAAACTCGGTTCGGAAGGCAAGTTCGAAATCAAGGCCACCGAAGAAATGATTCCGAATGTCTATATCTATGTGGCGTTGCTTCAACCTCACGATGCCGCCAACGATATGCCAATCCGTATGTATGGCGTGATTCCTGTGAAAGTCGAAAACAAGGCTTTGGAACTGAAACCGGAAGTGAAGGTCCCTACTGAATCCAATACGGGTAAAAAGTTGGAAATCAAGGTCTCGGAGACCAATGGCAAGGCTATGGCCTACACGCTGGCTGTCGTTGACGAAGGTATCCTTGGCCTGACCAATTTCTCGACGCCTGACCCATACCGCTATTTCAACAGCAAGCAGGCTTTGAGCGTCCGCACTTGGGACAATTACGCTTCGGTTATTGATGCTTTCAGCGGTGAACTCGGGTCGGTTTATGCCATCGGCGGTGACGGCATCATCAACCAGGAAATCACTTTGGATAACCGTTTCAAGGCTTACGCTGTGACTTTGGGGCCTTTCGAACTGAAAGCCGGCAGCACGAATACGCACGAATTTGAAGTGCCGCAATGCTCTGGCGCTTTGCGCTTTATGGTGGTTGCAAAGAGTGGCGAAAAGTCGTTTGGCTCAGCCGAAAAGCAGATGAAGGTCATCGACCCGATTACGCTTTATCCAGCTGCTCCGCGTGTCGCTGCTCCTGGCGATGAACTGACTTTGAAGGTGCAGGTGCTTTCGCCAATCAGCAAGGGCAAGACCTTGAATGTGAAGACCGACAATCAGAATCTGACCGCCATTGGCACCTTGCCGACCACGGTCAGCATTGACGGCAACGGCGAAGGCATGATTGTCATGAAGGTAAAAGTGAATGAAGTTGCTGGCAATGCCGTGATGAAAGTCACTGTTTCGGGTTCGGGCTTTGAAGCCGAAAGCAAGACGGAAATCCCAGTCCGTATGCCATACGCCGAAAAACGCAATGTCATCACTAAAGAAATCCCTGCTAATGAAACCGTTTCTGTTCCGTTCGACTTGAAAGGCATGTCTGGCACGCAAAGCGGAAACATTACGGTTTCTTCCTTGATTCCTGTCGATTTGTTTGGCCGTCTCGATTTCCTGAATTCTTATCCTCACGGTTGCCTCGAACAAGTCACTTCAAAGGCGTTCCCGCAACTCTATCTGAATTATTTCGTGCAGCAGGATGAAACCGCCGTTGCAAAGATGAAGGACAACATCAATGACGTGATCGCCGATTTGCGCTCTTATCAGAAATCGGATAACTCGATGACTAACTGGAAAGGCGGCAATTACACTGAACCTTGGACAGAAATCTATGCTTTGCATTTCTTAGTCGAAGCGCAGAAGCAAGGTTTCGATGTGCCGTCCTATTTCATCGATGGCTTGAAGAAATATCAGGCTGACAGGGCAAAGCAACGGCGCAACAATCCTGACTTCCCGCAAGGCGAAACCATTCAGGCTTACCGCCTGTTTGTCCTGGCTTTGGCTGGCGCTCCTGAAACTGGTGCCATGAACCGCTTCAAGGAATTGGAACTGAATTATCCTTTGACCAAGTCGTTGGCAGCTGCCGCTTTCGCGCAGATTGGCAAGAAAAACATAGCACAAGGCATGTTGCCGATGGCAAGCGACGGTGCGACCTCTGATTACAAGACTTCGTTTGGCTCGCAAGCCCGTGATTTGGCTTTCACCATCTACACGCAGATGCTTTGTGGCATTGACCAGCAGACCATTCAAAACAATGTCAACGAACTTTGCGGAATGTTGAACAGCAACAATTGGTTGGATACCCAGTCGACGGCGTTCGCCATCTTCGTTTTGGGCAAGTATGCTGAAATGAATGACTTGAACAATTCCAACCTTTCGGCTACGCTCAACATCAACGGCGATGAAAAGACCTTGAACGGCAACATGAGCGCCATTGGCTGTGAGTTTGTCCCGGCTATCGGAAATAATAAGGTGGAAATCAAGAACAACAGCGACCAGAAAATCATTGCCAACATCTTCACAAAGGCATCTGTTGCCGAGTACGAGACTCTGGAATCGGGCAATTATATCAATATGAAGGTGAACTATTGCGATAAAAATGGCGCAACCTTGAATCCTGCCAATCTTGCCATGGGCACTGATTTCATGGTGAAGATGACCGTTGAGAATCCAAGCAATTACAGCGTCACTGAATTGGCTTTGTCATATTATTTGCCAGCAGGTTGGGAAATCGTCAATGAACGTCTGACTGGTGCTGATTCCGAGAACCAAGGTGCCAAGCACATCGACATCCGCGACGACCGCGCTTACTTTTATTTCGACCTGATGCCGAATACAAAGCAGACTTTCACCTTGAAGCTGAATGCCACCTACGAAGGCAATTACATGATTCCGGCCGTCCGCTGTGAAGACATGTACAGCGACCAGATTTACTATGTGGTTCCTGCAAGGGAAACCGTGGTGAAATAAGGTTTATGACTTAATCTGAAAACAAAAATGTCCATAAGCGTCAATCCTGCTTATGGACATTTTTTATATAAGGTGTAAAATCGTTCTTTATCCAATCACCCAATCTTCCACCGTCCGTGTCGTTGAAGAGAAGCTGATGCCCATCTTGACGACAGGTTTTCCTTCGGACTGATAAGGAATCATATAGCCTTTTTCGTCGATTTGGTGCAGGACTTCGGCGGCGGGACGGTCCAACTTGATTTCAATGACATAAACAATGTCGTTCATGTGAATCACTACGTCAGTTCTGCCAAGTGTGGTTTTGACTTGCGTGAAAGTGCGGCAGTTAATCATGGAAAAGACAACGTAAGAAAGCACTTCATAATAGGCTTCGTAAGTCGTAAGTTTTTCCAAAATTGCATTGCCATGGTCATGGTAAGGTATGGAAGCAAAAAACGCTTTCATGGTTGCCATGAATTTTTCGATGTCGTGATAGATGAGCGAAGCATAAAGCATCCCTGCAAATCCCTGAGAGTCATATCCTTTAATGTTCAATACGGTCTGTAGGAAACAATCGAGGAATCCTGTCTTGACTTCGGCATTCGGATAATCGAGAATGTAGGTTTGGCTGTAGAAGTCGTAGCCTTTTATCGTCAGGTATCCGCTTTGGTAAAGCAGGGGCAGGGCTGAAGTCATGGCCTCGGTGGGAATGTCGAACTGATTTGACGTGACCTGCAGTTGTGAAAGGCTCAGGACATCGGTGCCGAACCGCTTGACGTGCTCGAAAAGGAAAGTCGGCGTGCCGCTTTGAAACCAGTAGGATTCTACTTTTTTGTTTTTGAAAGCGTTGGTCAGACTGAAAGGGTTGTAGATGTCGGGTGAAGACTCGCAGAAATGATAACCGTCGTACTGTTGCTTCAAGTAAACAGCTGTGTCTTCCGTGGTGCGGTGGTTGAATTTCGCCAGTTCGGCAATGTCGGAGGCGAAAGTCTCTTCCATTTCCTCTTTCGTGATGCCACAGATGGCGGCGTATTGCGGGAGCATGGAAATGTTGGTCAGGTTGTTGATGGAGGAGAAAATGGAAAGTTGCGAGAACTTGGTGATGCCAGTGATGAAGACGAACTGCTCATCGGCATCGCAGATTTTCAGCACCTGATAGAATTCCTGCAAGATGCGTCGCACATCGGCCTGCATGTCGTCGTAGAGATGCTCCAAAAGCGGCGAGTCATATTCGTCGATGATGACGACTGCCTTGAGGCCTGTCATTTCATGCGCCTTTTCGATTAAGGATTTCAAACGGGTCCCTGGTGTCTTGGAATCATTTTCCAGCCCGTATTTTCTTTCGTATTTCACCACCTGATACATCAGTTCATCAACGATTTCGTCAGTGTTCCTTTTGTATTTGCAGGCGCTGATGTCGAAGCGGAACACAGGATATTGTTTCCAGCTCTTTTCCAATTGCTCGATTTTTAGGCCTTCAAACAGGTCTTTCCTTCCTTGGAAATAATACTGCAAGGTGCTGCAAAGCAAGGTCTTGCCGAATCTTCTCGGACGGCTGAGGAAAATGAATTGCGATTCTTTCGTCAGCTGGTAGATTAGGTCGGTTTTGTCGATGTAAATACGGTTGTCTTCCCTGATTCTTTCAAAGTCGGAGATGCCAGCCGTGTAGAGTCTCATTTCTTCCATAGTTCGGTCATTTTCAAGCGGCAAAGTTAATAAATAATGTTTTTATCCGCCATTTTGTTTCCGAATTTGCGTAGTTTTGCATTTGTATATGAAGAAATTTTTCCGCAAACATAAGCAGTTGACAATCATTTTATCAGCATTTTTTTTGCTGTTTGTCATTTTTGTTTGCATTCCTGTTCCACGTTTCGATGAACCTTATTCAACGGTGCTGACGGCAAGAGATGGTGAATTGCTCGGCGCAAAAATCGCTGATGACGGTCAATGGCGTTTTCCCGCGAGCGATTGCTATTCAAAGAAATATGTGGCTTGCCTTTTGGAATACGAAGACCAGCAGTTTTTCCGCCATCCGGGTTTCAATCCGATTTCTTTTGTGGAGGCGTTGGTGCAGAACTTCAAGGCAGGCGAGGTGGTGCGTGGCGGCAGTACGGTCTCGATGCAGGTGGTGCGCATGGCGCGACACAACAAGCCGAGAACCTATTGGGAGAAAATGATCGAGGTGGTGCTTGCCATGCGGCTTGAGTTGCATTATTCCAAAACGGAAATCCTGAATCTTTATGCGGCTCATGCGCCTTTTGGCGGCAATGTGGTTGGCATCGATGCGCCGGCTTGGCGTTATTTTCACACCACGCCCGATGACTTGTCATGGGGCGAGGCGGCCACTTTGGCGGTGTTGCCCAATTCACCGGCTTTGATACATCCTGGCCGCTCTCGCGATAAGCTGGAACGGAAACGTGATGAGTTGCTGCAACGCATGCCATTGTCAAAAGTGCATGCCCCCCGTCGTTTTGACCTGCCACACCTTTCTGCCGAAGATGCCGAACTGGCGCAAATGGAAAACATTCCTGACCGTCCGTATGAAATGCCGATGCTGGCTTATCATTATCTTTCGGATGCCGAACGGCAACACAAAGGCGAACATGTCAGCTCCACGATTCGCTATGATTTGCAGGTCGCCATTATGGAAATCATGAAACGGCATTATGAAATGAACACGCTGAATCAGATTGAGAATGCGGCGGTCTTCGTTTATGATTATCTCGATGAGGAAATTGTGGCTTATTTGGGCAATAATATGGATGCCAACGATGCCGCCATGGTGGATATGGTCAAGGCGCAGCGCTCTACGGGAAGCATACTGAAACCTTTTCTTTTTGCCGCCATGCTCGACGATGGCACTTTGACAACCGAAATGGTCTTGCCTGATGTGCCGATGAGTCTCTCGGGTTTCACGCCGAAAAACTATTCCGGCGAATATTGGGGTGCGGTGTCGGCGCGTGAGGCCTTGCAAAATTCGCTGAATGCGCCTTTCGTCTATCTCTTGCGCGAATATGGTCAGCCGCGTTTCCATGCCTTGCTGAAAGAACTGCAAATCTCTGGTATTGTGTTCGATGCTGAGCATTACGGCCTTTCGCTGATCGTAGGTGGGGCCGAGGCTTCGCTTTACGATTTGGTGAAAGCCTATGGCAGAATGGGACGGAAACTGGCTGTAGAGGTAAATGAAAATTTCAATGAACCCGTTGATGCCAAAATAGTTCCATTTTCAGCAGAAGCCATAGCTGAGACCTTCGATGTGATGACGGGCTTGGCGCGTCCGAGTGACCAGATAGGGTGGGGTGGCTTTTCATCCTCAAAGCGTGTGGCATGGAAGACGGGGACGAGTTTCGGTTTCCGCGATGCCTGGGCTGTCGGCTTGACCGACAGATATGTCATCGGCGTCTGGGTGGGCAATTCCGATGGCGAAGGTCGTCCTGGACTGACGGGAGTGGGTTCGGCGGCCCCAATCCTTTTCGATGTCGTCGGTAAACTCGATGGCAGCTACACTTATCCGGCTACCACGTCGCGTGGCATCGATATGGAAGTCTGTGCCGAGTCAGGTTATCCGAAATCGGATGTGTGCCAGCATGTCGATACCATTCGGGTACCGAATGTGGAAAACAAAATGGGCGTATGCCCGTATCATAAGAAGGTGTTTTTGGATGCTACCCGACAGTTTCAGGTGCGGCCCGACTGTTATCCCGTTGACCAGAAATGTTATGATGTGTTCTTCGTCTTGCCGCCTGTCATGGAGTGGTTCTACAAGCGTCATTCGCCCATGTATCATCCTTTGCCGGCTTTCTATCCGGGTTGCGGGCCAAGCCGTCCCGACGATGTGATGGCCTTCGTCTATCCGAAATCAGATGCCAAGGTGACCATCCCGATAGGCATAAAAGGCGACCGTCAGCAGGTGATTTTCGAAATCGCGCATCGCAATCCGCAAAAGACGGTCTTCTGGTCGCTGAACGACAAATTCATTGGCGAGACTCGCCTCAACCATCAGATGCCAATCGATGTTGAAAAAGGCACTTACGAACTCCGCTGCGTCGATGAAGACGGCGTGG
>CALGBV010000189.1 GCA_937884015.1 uncultured Bacteroidales bacterium | reverse complement strand
CCCTGACTTCGATCAGTTCGGCCTTCGAGAGCGAAGAGTTCATCACATGGGCAATGCCGAGTTCTGTTCCAAAGTTGCGGATCATGTCGACTTGGTTTTTCATCAAGGCGATGAGTGGCGAAACCACAATGGCTGTGCCTTCCGACATCAAAGCCGGCAATTGGTAGCACAGCGATTTGCCGCCACCGGTTGGCATCAGCACAAAGGTGTTGTTACCGCCCAGAATGCTTTTGATGATATCTTCCTGGTTGCCTTTGAACTGGTCGAACCCGAAAACCTCTTTCAATAACTTGTGAATTGCAGTATCTTCTTTTTTTGCCATTGTAAACTCCTTTTTTGGTTCATCAAGATTTTTTGATTAGTTTTGCAATCTCATTTGAGACAAAATTATAGCTTTTAGCTTTTATGACGCAAGAAAATTTGAGAAAAAATGCAAAAAAATCAAGATATTCTTCAACTTGCAGGTCAAATTATTGAAAATGAAGCGGATGCAATCGCTAATTTAAGGCTGCTTTTGGACGATAATTTCTCCAAAATCGTGCAATTAGTGCTCGAAAGCAAGGGAAATCTGGTGTTTTCGGGCATTGGAAAGAGTGCCATCATAGCCCAAAAGATAACGGCAACGATGAATTCGACAGGCACAGCATCAGTTTTCATGCATGCCGCCGATGCCATTCACGGCGATTTGGGCATGATTCGCGAAGGCGATATTGTGGTCGTTTTGTCGAAAAGCGGTGAGACGCCTGAAATCAAGGTCCTGATACCTCTGATAAAATTGCGCGGCAACAAAATCGTGGCCATTGTCGGAAACCGTCAGTCTTTTCTTGCGCAGCAGGCGGATTTCGTGCTTGATGTGACGGTCTCAAATGAAGGCATTCCTGATAATCTGGCTCCTACAAGCAGTACGACGGCACAGTTGGTGATGGGCGATGCGCTCGCCCTTACGCTGATGCGTTGCCGTGGCTTCTCGATGGACGATTTCGCCAAGTTCCATCCGGGTGGCGCCTTGGGCAAACAACTGTATTTACGCGTGAAAGACCTTTATACGAAAAACGAAAAACCGGAAGTTGGTCCTGATGACAATCTGGCTCAGGTCATTATTGAGATGACCAAAAAGCGTCTCGGAGCTGCCGTTGTTACGGAAAATGGCAAATTGCTGGGTATCATCACTGATGGCGACTTGCGCCGTATGCTGATGAAGCATCCTGACATTGAAAAGATTAAGGCTTCCGAAATCATGACGCCTAATCCGAAGACGATTGATGAAAACGCACTTGTGGCTGATGCTTTGCACAAAATGCGTCAAAACAGCATTACGCAGTTGCCGGTGGTGAGTGGCGAGGCTTATCTGGGTGTCATCCATTTGCACGACATATTAAAGGAAGGGATTTTCTAATTCTGAATGTTATGAAACTTTGGACTCAAGATCTGGTGAAAAAATATAAGCAGCGCACTGTCGTAAAGCAAGTTAGCGTTGAAGTCAATCAAGGGGAAATCGTAGGTTTGCTTGGCCCGAATGGTGCAGGAAAGACGACCACGTTTTACATGATTGTGGGACTTATCAAGCCGAATTCCGGCAAGGTTTTCCTTGATGAAAGTGAAATCACGGTCGAACCTATGTATAAACGTGCGCAGATGGGCATTGGCTATTTGGCGCAGGAGGCATCGGTTTTCCGCCAGATGACGGTCGAGGATAACATTCTGTCTGTCATGCAGTTCAAGGATTTGAATAAAACGCAGCAACGCGAAAAGTTAGAAGGTCTGTTGGATGAGTTCGGCTTGCAGCATGTGCGCAAGAACAAAGGCATTCAGTTGTCGGGCGGCGAAAGAAGAAGAACGGAAATAGCCCGAGCTTTGGCTACCGACCCGAATTTCATCCTTTTGGATGAACCTTTTGCCGGTGTCGACCCGATTGCCGTTGAGGACATCCAGCGCATCATTTTCAAGCTTAAGCGCAAGAATATCGGCGTTTTGATTACCGACCACAATGTGCATGAAACACTTTCGATCACCGACCGCGCCTATCTGCTTTTCGATGGCTCAGTCTTGATGTCGGGTATGCCTGAGGAACTGGCCGCCGACCCGCATGTGCGCGAGGTCTACTTGGGGCATGATTTCATTCTTCATAAGAAGGAATTGTGATTTGGTTTTTGGACAACTACAGATTTGATATTTTCTCCCGCAGATGCCGCTGATTTGCGCAGATTTTTTTGAGCCGCAGATTGCGCAGATGCCGCTGATTTTACACAGATTAAATTACAGATTCGCATCCTTCGATAAACTCAGGAACCGCGCAAAAATTAACACAGATTGGTTGGCGCAGGAAAAAGGTAAAAAAACAAAAATTTGCGCAAATAATTGCTAGAATAAATATCATGCCGACTTGTTCAGCCATTAAAACGTCTTGTCAATAATAGTAAGGATCAGCATTATTAATCCTGCTACAAAGCCAAGCGCTAAGATTAGGTAAGGTATGCCAACGTAAATGGCTGTCGCTATTTTGTAGAAGCGTTCGGCTTTTGGCCTGCTGTCGTTTGCGATTTCACCATTCTCGTATTTCTTTGCGAGGTGGATCGATTGGTAAATGCCAATGACGCAAAGTGTAATGGTACCCGTCGCAATGATAATCCATCTCAGCGTTTGGCTGGCTGTGCCTATCGTTGCAATGATGGCGATTATTGGAAAGAAAAAGCCCCAGCATGTTGTCGCATCACCAACAATTTCTTCAGTTCCATGTCGCGGCTCTGGCAGCCAAGGATGCCGTTTGAAGAACTCCACTGCGTGATAAGTCATTTGTTCGAATATTTTCATGGTGTCCTCCGCTTTTGTTGCAGCAAAGATAGGCTTTGTCCTGAAAATAGGAATGGGTTGCAAGGTTGTTGCCTCTTTTTGGAAAAACTATTATTTCCCATACTGCGTCATGTTCTCCGCCTCCTTGCCTATTTACTGCATCTTCTCTCCAAAGAGAATCGATAAGATGATGTAGGCGATCATGATGAATGGCAGTGCCACGAAACGGAAAATGGCGAAGCCGATGACTGCCAAGGCAATGAAGATGAAACGGACTTCGTTACCCTTCCATTTCACGTTTTTCATCTTGAACGAGAAGAAACGCAGGTTGCACACCATCATAAAGGAGAAAATGAGCACAATGCCGATGCAGTAGCCTAAACGCAGGCTGCCGTCAGAGAGGTGACCGACTTGCGCCAAGGCCAAGGGCAATGAGGCCACAAAGATAGCCATGCCCGGGGCGGGAATGCCTCGGAACGAGGTCTTTTGCGTGTCGTCAATATTGAATTTTGCCAAACGGATGGCGGAAAATACAGGCAGCATAAAGGCGATGAAAGGCAGAATGTCGAACGGACCAACAGGAATGATGGGTTCAGCTATCGCCTTGAGCATCAACCAGTACATAATGAAACCTGGTGCAACGCCGAAGGAGACTACATCGGAGAGCGAGTCCAAATCGCCGCCGATAGGGGAATGGGCGTTCAGCAGCCGTGCTGCAAAACCGTCGAAAAAGTCGAAGATGCCAGCAACAAAAATCATGATGGCCGCCTTGACGGGCATATCGGCTCCCATGAACAGAATGGAAAGGCAGCCTGAAAGCAGGTTGCAGCAAGTGATGCAGTTCGGAATGTGTTGCTTGATACTCATGTCGATTCGTGTTTAGTTTTCGCAAAAGTAGATTATTTTTCCATACGCTTGCAAAAAATTGCGTTTAGTGCCTTATCTTTGCCCGCAAAATATTCTGGAAATGGACGACACTTTATATTATGACGTTTTTGAGAAGAACCTCCGCGATGAACTGATTCGCGTTTGCACCATGGAAAATGAACTGACTGGCAAGTTGTTACGTTCCGATGACATTGATGCGAAATGGAAGGAACTTGCCCCTGATTATATGGCCGATGCCATGAAAGTCATCACGGATTATCCGACCGTTTCGGTGGCTTGGGCTGGCTATATGGGCATGGGCATTGCCAAATGGTGGGATCAGGACTGGGCGGTTTTCGGTGCCTGGCCTTACGAAAAACTTTTGGGAAAGCATGGTTTTGATGACATGGATGAGCACATAGTCCGCGATATTTTAGGCATCAAATTGGAAACGCCTGAATCGGAAAAGATTGAGGAACTGATGCGTAAATGTGCAACGACCGCAATAGGATTCATTCGCCATGAAAATATTGAACCACAGAGCATCAGGGCTTTCTATATTTATGCAAGGGCAGTGAAAGTCATGTACGAAATCGGGGCTTCGGTCGAATTGAAAAGATTGGGTTACAAGTGGCAGCCGCTGGTCTGATTTCATTTTATTGCAAGGATAAATACACGTCCATCAGCGATTTGGCGATGGCAGCATCTGAAAATTGTGCGACGTGTTTTTGACCTTCTAGAATCATTTTCTCCCGTAAGGCGTCATCGGATAGGATTTGGCTGATGGCATAGCCTAAATCCGCTTCATCGGATGGCGACACATAACGGCTTCCTGCGCCGCCGCTTTCTTTCAGGCAGGTTTCGCTAGAGGCAATGACGGGAACACCGCTTTGCAAGGCTTCGACAATTGGAATGCCAAAACCCTCTGAAAGTGAGGGATATATGAATAAGGATGCACTTTGATATAAGGCTGGGAAATCCTGAAAACCGACATTGTGAAGCAGAAACACTTTCGATTGCAAGTGATTTTCATTGATGAAGCTGTGCAGCGTTTTTGTGTAGTCGGTTTCTTTTCCAATGATGACCAAAGGAAAATCTATATCATTGGATTTCATGGCTTTGAGAATCATTAACTGGTTTTTCCTTTTTTCCGTGGCACCGACATTCAACATGAATTTTTCGGGTAGCTTGTATTTTGCCCTGACATCTTGTTTTTCTTTTTCGCTGCATTTGTGATGGAAAATCGGATTGCAACCTTGGTATACCACTTGGATTTTCGATTCGTCGATGTGGGCGAGTTCAATCAAGTCCTGTTTTGTCTGTTCGCTGATGGCAACGACTTTGTCGGCAATCCTGCAACTGTGGAAATACTTGATTTTGTACATTTTCCTATCGAAAGCAGGATAAAGTTCGGGCTGCTTGATGAAAATCAAGTCGTGCATGGTGACAACGCTTCGAGTCCTTGTTTTATCGATGCCCCAAGGCAATTCGTGACTCAGTCCGTGGAAAATGTCGATTTTGTTTTCCCTGATGTCGGCAACCATTCCGAAACTTCTCCATAAAGTTCTGAAAACCTTATCGAAACCATCGTTGGGCAATATGATTTTGGCATTTTCAGGACAGTCGAAATGAATGTTTGGGTCGATTTTGGGTGTAAAAAGAAAATGTTGGTTTTCTGGGAAGGAAGTCGACATAATACGTATTGTGTCGCGGCTGTAATTTCCAAGACCGCGATGGTTGTTGAAAGCCCGTTTTGCATCAACCCCGATTCTCATTTTCCGATTTGTTTTTCTGCGATGAGTTTTCGCTTTAGGAATACGCTTTTCGCATTGATTTGACTGATTCTGAGGCCTGTTTTTCCATCTAAGAAACCTGCCTTGAAAATGTAATCGCGGACGAAACGCCAGAAACAATGAACGTAGGCGCCGAAAAGCGTACCTTTTTTGCCTTTGGCGAGGGCATCGTCAGCCGACATCCGAGCGAATTTTTCCGTTTGCCGACGGAAATCATCTTCGCTGTAAAATGAATAGTGCAGCAAGTCGCCATCGAGGTGGATGGTGGCAAAATCGCTTGGAATGTCTAATGTTTCGTGAACTTGTCCGCCTGTCCAGTTGACGAACCTGCGGTCGAAAATCCTGATTTTCACATCGGGAAACCAGCCGCCATGCCGAATCCATTCGCCGCAATAATTCATCAGCCGGTTCATTGAAAACACTTTTTTCTCTGCGTTTAATTCTTTGATTTTCAGAATGGATTGCGCCAATTCGGGCGAAACGGCTTCATCGGCATCAATGGAAAGAATCAAGTCGTTGGAGGCAAGTGAGTTGGCGAATTGCTTTTGCTTGACATAGCCTTCCCAAGCGTGTTGAATGAACTTCACGCCGAAGGATTTGCAGATTTGCTCCGTCGCATCTGTCGAGAATGAATCGACCACAACAATCTCATCTGCAATGTCTTGCAGCGATTGCAGGCAGCGTTTGATGTTCCTCTCTTCGTTGAGCGTGATGATGACGGCGGAAATGGCGTTCATGCTTGCTAAATTTTCGCAAAGATAGTGATTTGTTGCGTTCAAACGCAAAATTGAGTATTTTTGCATCTTTAAACTGATCGAAAAATGGAATTACTCAAAGGAAAAGTCGCTCTCATTACGGGTGCTGCCCGCGGCATTGGAAAGGCAATCGCTTTGCGTTTTGCTTCCGAAGGCTGCGATATTGCTTTCACTGATTTGGTTATCAATGAATTGGCTGAAGAAACAAAGAAAGAAATTGAAGCCCATGGTGTGCAGGTGAAAGCATACGCTTCGGATGCTTCTAATTTTGAAGACACGCAAAACGTTGTCAAACAGGTGAATGACGATTTCGGTCATATTGATATTTTGGTCAACAATGCGGGCATCACGAAAGATGTTGCCTTGAAACGCATGACCGAAGACCAGTGGGACGCTGTCATCAATGTCAATCTGAAATCGGTGTTCAATTTCACGAAGGCCATTCAGCCGATTATGTGGAAACAAGGCGGTGGCAGTGTCATCAACATGAGTTCGGTGGTCGGTTTGGGAGGCAATGCCAACCAGTGCAATTATGCTGCATCGAAGGCTGGCATCATTGGCTTCACCAAGTCGGCGGCCAAGGAAATGGGTGTGCGCAATATCCGTCACAATGCCATTGCTCCGGGCTTCATCCTGACCGAAATGACCAAGGCTTTGCCGGAGGAAATCCTGAAAAAATGGGAAGAATCGATTCCGTTGCATCGCGGCGGAACTCCTGAAGACATTGCCAATGTGGCGGTCTTTTTGGCTTCCGATTTGTCGAGTTACGTCACAGGTCAGGTGATTCATGTCTGCGGCGGTATGGCGATGTAAGTCGGGATTTGAAAATTTAAAGATTTAAGATTTAAAGATTTAAAAATTCTTTCTTTGGGCAAGATGAATGTGGGTTTGCCGATATGGATGTTGTTGGTCGCCTTGCTTGCAGGCGTGGCGGTTGCGGGATTTTTGTATTTCCGAAATAAGAAGCAACATTATGGCAAGGCCTTGACAATCATTTTATTTGCACTCCGCACTTTGATGACGGCACTTGCCGTTTTGCTTCTTTTCAATCCTTATATCCGGCAGAAAGTCACATCGGTTGAGCAGCCGGTTTTGGTTTTGGCGCACGACAATTCGGCTTCCATCGCTTTGGGCAAGGATTCCGCATATTACAAGACGGAATATCTTTCTCAATTAGAGCAATTCAAATCGGAATTGGCTGATGCCTATCAAGTTGATTCATATGAATTTGGACAGGAAATCCGCGATTTCGACCACCTTGATTTCAGCGACCAGCTGACGGATATTTCAAGCCTTTTGCAGACTTTGGACCGTCGCTATTACAAGCGTAATGTGGGTGCCGTGGTGTTTTTCTCCGATGGCGTTTACAACCGTGGTTTCGAGCCTGAATTGCTGGCTCAGAAGTTTCCATTTCCGATACATACTGTGGTTTTGGGCGACACGGTTTCCTATCCCGATTTGTCAATCAAGAATGTGCATTACAATAAGGTGGTTTCGCTTGGCGCGACTTATCCCGTGCGCGTGACGGTCGGTGCCCGCGATTTGGCCAACAAAAAGGCGACGATTACCCTTTCAGAAGATGGAAGACTGATTGATAAGCAGGAAATAACGATTCCTTCAAATCGTTTTTCAAAGGAAATCGACTTTATGCTTGAAGCCACTTCAAAAGGTGTGAAACAGATTGATATTGAGGTCGGTGGCATTGAAAATGAAGAACAGTTGCTGAACAATGTGAAGCACATTTTCGTTGAAGTGCTCGACCAAAAATATAAGGTGCTTTGTTTGGCCAATGCGCCACATCCCGATTTGTCGGCTATACGCAGCGTCTTGAACGAAAATTATGAGGTCGATTTCGCCTTTGCAAAGGAGCAAATTCCTGATTTTGCGAATTATAACCTTATCGTTTTGCATCAGGTGCCGTCTGAAAAAACAGATTTCAATGCCTTGAAATCGCAGCTGGAAAAGAATAGGAAAATGCCTTTGCTTTTTGTTGTCGGACCGTCTTCTGATTTGAAATATCTGAATGAAATCCAGAAGGTTTATGCAATAAATAATGGTGCGACGAATGCGGTTTTAGATGTCAAGGCGCATGGAAATGCTTCATTTTCAACTTTTACGATGGAAAGCAAGGATTTGGAAATCGTCAACAGGTTCCCGCCTTTGGCTTTGCCGCACACCGAAATCACTCCATTGGCCGCACACGATGATTTGCTTTTGCAGGATGTGATGGGGGTGAAATCCGGTTTGCCGTTGCTGAGTTTCGCTCAGGATGGCCGTAAAATGGCGTTTTTATTTGGAACGAATGTATGGCGTTGGCGTTTGTTTGAATACTATGAATCTGAAAATCATGCTGTTTTTGACGAAATATTTACTAAGTCTCTGAAATATTTGCTGTTGGCTGCCGATGATGGTTCTGCCATTTATTGCAAGGAGGAATATTACAGCAATGAGCCGATTATCATTCGTGCCGAATTGCGTAATGCAAGTAATGAACTGATTACTGATCCTGATGTGAATATTCAGATTGTCAATAAGTTGACTGGCGATACATACGATTATGCCTTTGCCAAACGTGAGCATGATTATGAATTGAACGCTGGAATTTTGCCTGAAGGCATATATACTTATAAGGTGCAATCGCAGATTGGCGATAAGATTTTGACGGTGAACGGTTCGTTTTCGGTGGTTGCCATTGGCATTGAGGCGCAACAGTTGACGGCAGATTGGGAAAGAATGTGTAATTTAGCGGCATCAACGAACGGAAAGTGTTACATGGCAGATGATATGCAGCAGTTGCTCGCTGATTTGCAGAACGATACGAGAATAACATCGGTTGAACATCAGGAGACGCGTTTCGAGGACTTGATTCACTCAAAATGGTTGTTCTTCGTGCTGATTGGACTGGCGGCAGTGGAGTGGGTGTTGCGCAAAATGTTTGGTAGCTATTAGGGTTGAATTGTTTGTTGTTTATTTAACTACGTTGAATCTTCGATTTGTTGAATTGTTGTCGCTCGTTGAGCCTGTCGAAACGAGGAAGAAATGAGGGGTTAGGAGTAGGGACGCATCGAATGCGTCCGCTTTGTAGAGACGCGATTCATCGCGTATGAGAGATAAAATATCAGTTTAGACGAATTTTTATATTTTAAATATTTAATTTTAAATCAAATAGTTACATGAAAATTCAAGATCAAACCGTCGTGACAATGACATACGTCTTGCGCGAAAACGATGAAAATGGTCCTGTCCTTCAGGAGACCACAAAAGAGAATCCATTTGTCTGCATTTTTGGCATGCATCAGTTGCTTCCAAAGTTTGAAGAGAATCTGATGGGCAAGGAACCTGGCGACAAATACGCTTTCCATTTGACCCCAGCCGAAGCCTACGGCGAACGCGATGAGGCTTACATTATGGATTTGGACAAGGAAATGTTCTGCCAGAATGGTGTCCTCATGGATCTCGTTAAAGTCGGCGCTCAATTGATGATGCAGACTGCCGATGGTCGCCCGATTGCCGGTATCGTCCGTGAAATTGGCGACAAGTT
>CALGBV010000188.1 GCA_937884015.1 uncultured Bacteroidales bacterium | reverse complement strand
GCATTGCTGAAATCTACACGCAAAGCCGCAACAGCAACACGAAATTCGTCACTACGCGTTTTGGCAATGTGCTGGGCTCCAATGGTTCTGTCGTGCCTTTGTTCAAGAAGCAAATCGAGCAAGGCGGTCCGCTTACCGTCACCGATAAGCGCATCATCCGTTTCTTTATGACCATTCCGGAGGCTTGCAGCCTTGTTTTGGAAGCCGGTTCCATTGGCGAGGACGATGACATTTTCGTTTTCGATATGGGACAACCTGTCAAGATTTGGGATTTGGCCGACAAGATGCGCCAACTGGCTCACAAACCGAACATTGAAATCAAGGAAATTGGTCTGCGGCCTGGAGAAAAACTTTACGAAGAACTGCTGGCGAAGAAGGAAAACACCATTCCGACCGACAATCCGAAAATCATGCGTGCCAAAGTGCGTGAATACGAAGAAAAGAATGTCGATAGCATGATTGCAACCTTGTACGACCAACTCATCACATCCGACCCATTCAAGATTGTGGCGCAAATGAAAGTCATTGTGCCCGAGTTTATTAGCAACAACAGTATTTTTGAAAAACTAGACAAACATGAATAACTTCTGTATCATTATGGCCGGCGGCATTGGAAGCCGTTTCTGGCCTTTAAGCAAAGATAATTATCCCAAACAGTTTCTTGATATTTTAGGCACGGGAAAAAGCTTTATTAGAAGTACTTACGAGCGTTTCAGCCCTTTGATTCCCGATGAAAACTTTTTAGTTGTCACGAATGCGGCTTACAAGAATCTTGTTTTGGAGCATCTTCCTGAACTGAAGCCCGACCAGGTGCTTTGCGAACCGGCACGGCGTAATACCGCACCTTGCATCGCCTACGCTTGCTATCGCATCCAAAGCCGTTGCAAGGATGCCAACATCGTGGTGACACCTGCCGACCATTTGGTTACAAACGAAACTGAATTTCAACGTATTATCCGCTTAGGTTTCGATTTCCTGAAAAAGCAAGATAATGCCTTGATGACTATCGGCATCAAGCCAAGCCGCCCCGAAACGGGCTATGGCTACATTCAGGTTCCAAAGCAGGACGAACTGCCTGAAGTTGTAAAAGTGGATATGTTCAAGGAAAAACCAAACTACGAGACAGCCTTGAAATTTGTCGACGAAGGCAATTATTTTTGGAACTCAGGCATTTTCATGTGGACACTCGATGGCATCATGAATGCTTTCAAGACCAATTTGCCCGACATGGTGATGCTTTTCGATGAAGGAAAAGACAAGTTTGGCACCGCCGAAGAACAATCTTTCATCAATCGCCGTTTCCTTGACTGCCAGAACATCAGCATCGACTACGGCATCATGGAGAAATCGCCCGACACTTACACCATTCCCGCTGATTTTGGCTGGAGCGACATTGGCACCTGGGGCTCACTGTTCACGCACGCCCAAAAAGATGCCGACAACAATGCCTTACGCGGCAAAGTGGTTTCCGTCGATAACAAAAACACCATCATCAACATAGAGGAAGGCACCGAAGCCGTTGTGGAAGGTTTGGAAGACTATCTCGTGGCTTACCGCGACCATTCGCTTTTGGTGTGCCGCCTGCACGATGAGCAGCAAATCAAGGTTTGGATTGAAGGACTGAAATGACACAAATTTTGATACCATAATCAATTAAGGTGGCCACAAGCCGCCTTTTTTGCTTATTTTTGCCGCATCAATGCAATCGACTCCGCTCATATCGGTCATCATGCCTTGCTATAACATGGAAAAATTCATAGCAAGCAGCATACAGTCTGTCTGCAATCAGACCTTCACGGATTGGGAACTGCTCATTGTCGATGATGCTTCAACCGATAAGACCGCAGAAATAGTCAACGGATTCCTGAATCTTGACAGCAGGATTCATTTTGCTGCAAAAAAAACGCACACAGGCATTGCAGCAACGCGAAACCAAGCCATTGGCATGGCAAAAGGACAATACCTGGCTTTTCTTGATGCCGATGACGTTTGGCATCCTGACAAGCTGAAAAGGCAGTTTGACTTTATGAAAACCCAAAACATCGGTTTCAGCTATTCATCTTATAATTTGATTGACGAAGACGGAAACGAACTAGGAAAGACCATCAACACGGCAGGCAACTTGGATTACGATGATTATCTGCATAATACCATTATTGGCTGTTCGACAGTTATGGTCGACACAAGCATTACGGGACAAATAGCAGTGCCGGATTTCCGCACTAGCGAAGACACTGCCACATGGCTCAACATCTTGAAAAAAGGCTTCCTCGCTTATGCCTTATCAGAAATTTTGGTTTCGTACCGTATCCGTGAAAAATCGGCCTCATCCAACAAAATCAAGGCTGCATGTGATCTTTGGAAAGTATACCGTCAGCAGGAAAAACTTTCCTTATTCCAGACCTTATCCTGTTTCTGCAGCTACGCCTATCACGCCATAAAAAAACGCCTATGATGCAAAGTTTCGATCGATGGAATTATTACCTCTATAGAAATGCCTGGCGATTTGGCGGATTACCACACGAAGAGCAAAAGCTCAGCAAAGAATCCTACACCTGTCTTCTTCGTGATGGAGGTCTGTTTGTAAGAAACACATACGATTTCGATTGCCAAAAAGAAACCAGTTTCTGGTATTTGATAAAAGACATTTTCACACCTTTGGAAGAACTGCCTTCAAAGAAAAGACTGAAAATCAAGAATGCGCTGAGTCTGTTCGATTTTCAATTGGTTGATAAGAAAGTGCTGTATGACAATGGTTTTGTCAATCACTACGATAATTCGTTGGCTTTGCACCATGAGAAAAATAAGCAGGATTTTATGGATGATTTCTTTTATTATTTGGAACAGGAAAATTGCGAATATTGGGCTATTTTCACAAAAGAAACGCACGATTTTGCGGGTTTCGCCATCAACTATGTTTCCGATAATGCCTGCGATTACAAAATCACTTGCATCTTGCCAAAATATCATGCCAATTCTTTCTACACCTACTACGGCCTTTTCTACGCCATGAACGAACATTACCTCGGCAAGAAGCATTTCCGATATGTCACTGACGGCTCACGCACCATCACCGAACATTCCGGCATCCAGGATTATCTGATTCAGAACTTCAATTTCCGAAAAGCCTACTGCCGCCTTGAAATCCATTACCAGTGGTGGATGAAAATCGCTGTAAATCTGCTGTATCCATTCCGAAACATCATCACTTTGCCACGCGTTAAGGCCGTGCTGAACATGGAAGCCATGCAGCGCGGGGCAAAATAAAAAGGGGATTATAAGTAAGTGGTCGGAAATAAGCTATATTTTAATTCACTCATCTCAACAGGCTCAATGAGCAGATAATCAGCTTACTCACACCCTTTTCCAAGGGGTGACGATATTGGAGCATTGCGCCTTTTATGTAAACTATTTTTGCTCACCTACTTATGATTGATGGCACAATCGGGAAAATGAAAAAAAATCAAAAGGTAACTTTGTTCAAAAACACATTATGTTTTTTCAGTTAAGATTTTCAGAAAGATTTTCAGTTGGGATTTTGTTAGAGATTTTTTCAAAATCCTGCTAAAAATCCACACTGAAAATCCTACTGAAAATAGACGAAAGTATTTCGATATTTAGGGTCGCTTCGCTCAAAATCCTTACAAAAAATCCTGCAAAAAATCCTTACTGATTTGGATTGAAATTTGGGAATTAGGGAATAAGACACACTTTTGGTGCCGTCATGTATATAATTGCCATAATAAAAAAACCAGATAACTGTTGGGGCAATTATCTGGCTAAAAAATTAATAACATGAAACATAAAAAATTACACTTTGTAATCTCTGACTTTCTCACGAAAGTGCGCCCCCTTCAGGACTTGAACCTGAGACCCCCTGATTAACAGTCAGATGCTCTAACCAACTGAGCTAAGGAGGCATTTAGTGTTACAAAGAACGTATTTCCTTTTGTTTGCGGTTGCAAAAGTATATGTTTTTTCATTACCCGCAATGATTTTTATCCATTATTTTTTATTTTTTTTATAACTTGTTGTAAGTTAGCAAAATAAAAATCGAATAAAAACACATTTCCTTGATTCTTTCAAGGTATTTTCGCTTTTTTCCTTTTCCAAAAAGCAAAAAAACCGCTTTTTTATGTAAGTTTGCAGCCCGACATGCGCAAACTGTTTCTCATAGCATCCCTCGTTTTGCTCTGCTGTTGCGGCAGACTGAAAACCGTTTCGCCCGTGCTGAACGAGACGCCCCACCGTGCCGCCTTGGATGCTGTTGACACCTTGCTACAGCAGCAGCCCGACAGCGCCCTTACGGCACTGCTGGCTTTCAACGATGCTATGGGCGACTCGGTGCTGAACCCTTGGGAGCGCAGCCGTTTCCAGCTGCTGCTCGCCGAATTGCTCTACAAGAACGACTACACCCAAAACAACCGCACCGAACTACTTGCCGCCACCGCCTACTACGACAGCCTTGCCAGCCGCCACCCTTTCGATGCGCCGCTTGCATACCTACAGGCTCGCGCCCACTACATGGACGGCGTGGGCTGGTACGAGCAGGACAGCATTGTGCCCGCCTGCCAAGCCTACCTGAAAGCCTTGCAAGTGATGGAAAGCCATTTTACTGATGACGAAATGGATAGGAATATGATTCGGTTTATGGGACTGATTAATTCCAGACTTTCCGAATTGTTTTTCTTCAACGAAGGGTATGCGGCTGCTATTGAGACAAGTAAAAAAATGTTGTACTATTATCTTAAAATTGGGGAAAATGAAAGAGTTTTAAAAGCGTATAAAAGGATTGGGAATTGTTATAGCTCTATTTCACAAAACGATAGTGCTTTGTTTTATATGAACAAGGCTCGAGAATTGGCTGAAAAAGAACAAATGAATAATTATCAATACATTTTGAAAGAATCGGCATCGCTCTATTATAATATGGAAATGACAGATTCGGCTTTCATGATGGCTCGGCAGGCCATGAATTTGTCAGCCACTCGAGATGATTCTCTGACAAGTTGCTATGTGTTAGGTCAATTGTTTTTCAGGGAACAGCAATACGATTCAGCAATCTTTTATCTGAAACAGAGCATAAACAGAAATCAGTTTTCTACCCAATTGTCTTCGGCACAATTGCTGAAAGAGGCATACGAGGCCTTAGGCGATATGGAACAAGCGGCCATTTACGCGCAGCCTTATAACGAAGGCCTTGAGAAATTCTTAGACAAAGCCTCGGATAAGACTGAAATCGTCAACCTTTACAATGCCTACCGCTTGCAGCAGCAGGACAGCCGCCATTCGGCATGGCGCAGGAAAAGCATTAGTCGTGTGATGCTTGGCATCGGTGTCCTGTTGGTGCTGTTGGATTTGTTAGCCATCTATTTTGTAAGGCGCGGACGGCGACATGCCGAAATAATGCAGCAAGAGAACGACACCTTGCGCGAGGAGAAGCAAAAGGTGGAGTGGGAACAGTCGAAAATGTCGGGGCGGATGCGCCGCGCCAACGAGATGCTGAAGGAAAAGGACGACATCATTGATGAGAAGAACCGCGAGAACAGCCTGCTGAAAATGCGCCTTGAGCAGCAACAGACCGATGTGACTTCTTTCGCCGACGAGCCTGTCTGCCGACAGATTTTGGATGCGGTTGCTTCGGAAAACATCAAGTCGACCGTCGACATGAAGATTTATTCCGCCATCGCCTTGACCCGCCAGCAGCAGGAGCAGCTGCGCATGGCCGTCGAGAGGCATTACGGCACGTTTGCCGAAAGCCTGAAGAAAACCTATCCGAAACTGACCAACGACGACTTGAACTATTGCCGTCTCTATCTATTGGGCTTGAACGAGGTGCAGATAGCCGCCCTGATGCAGAAATCCTATCCTTCGGTGTGGGAACGCGCCGACAAGCTGAAACGCATTTTCGGCACCGACGAAAAGATAGCTGTCTTCTTGCAGTCGAAAACCGAGGTGGAAAAGTAGTGGATTGGCTGCTGGCTATTATACCATTTCAACAAAATCATACATTTATTTTACGATGAATTTTTTTATTGGTGTCCGCTAAAAGTTTAGCGAACAGCCAAACTATCTATTTTTCTATTTTTTGTCACTTTCTGCTTGATCAGAAAGTAACCAAAGAATCAAGGGCAAGATTATCGGTCCAACACACAGCCGCCCTAAAGACTTGACCTTCAGGAAATATGTCATAAACGCAATTTCGTGAAGGTCAAGCCTTTAGTTCGTCTCTTTGGCGGGCGCTGCCCCGCATCTTGCCCGTGGCCCGCGCGCCCACCCCGGACTATTTTTCAACACTTCATCTTCAGTGCATTTTCTTGGGATTACGATGATAATAAAGTAGTTGAAAAGTAAGCCCCATTTTTGACAAGACATCGTAATTCATTGAAGTTTGTCCGATTACAGGCTTTGTCTCCATTTTTAGCGGACAGCAATAGAATTTTTTACAAGATTCCCGTCTGGCGGCGGGAATGGATTGTTAGGGGGGTGTCAGGATGGCGGCGGCGACTTGTCTTTTCCTAAAGGTGAACTTCAACCGCCGCCGCTTATTTAATATCACCTAATACTCCATTCCCTCGAGCTTGCGAGAGGGAATCTATAAACCAAAATCAAATCGACACAACCAGCACATTACCAAAAATATATCAAAAAACCCTGATAAATCCCGATGATGATTTTCTTTGTCATAACTTTTTTGTTACATACCTTTGCAACGTTAAACTTTAAAACACAAAAGTCATGTACAAAAAATTAGTTCTTATCATTTGCTTGCTTTTCGGTGTAGGTTCAGCATTTGCTTTCAATATTAGTTTGAACCAACAAGCAAGTTGTCAAACTGGCGAAGACAAATCTCCTGAAGAGCCGCCCATTCATGCTTCCATTAATGGAGACATGTTCACGGCAACCTTCCTTGAAGATTTGGGAAGCGTGAGTGTCAGCATCAGCACCGCTGAAGGCGGCAGGGTGTTCGACCAAGCCATCCTTTGTACGCCTAACGGAGTGGGATGCCGAATTCCTCACGCTGGGCATTTCATTGTCACCTTCACCCTTGCCGACGGAACGGTCTACGAAGGGGAATTCGAAGTAACAGATTAACAACACATCATTTTAACATTATTAAATTCAATTACCATGAAGAAATTCAGAAAGTATTTTGTCGCAGCAACGATAGTTGTTGCAGCAACGGCAGCAGTTCTCGTCGGCTGCAAGAAAGAAAAGGATGAGCCTAAGGACAACGGACGGCAAAGCGAAGCCGCCGTGCTGGTGAACCGTATCAACAATTTCCTTGAGCTGCGCGACGCTGTCAATTCGGGCGCAAAAGCCGATGGCAGCATGACGGTTGAGGAAATGCGGGAAATTCTCTGCATGGTCTCGAATTACGAGCACAGCGAACACGAGATTTTCTGTCATAACACCGTGTTGGACACCCTGGAAGTCCACATGGTGCCCATAGCGAACGGAAATGTTTTGGAATCGGATGTGGTGGCCGTCTATAATGCCTTTGAAACAGAACTGGAAAACTGTATGGAATCCGTTGATGACGGAATGGATGTCCCCAGCCTGTTCAGCATCGTTTTGCCGGAAAATGGGGCAAGAGACGAAGAAGACATCAAAATCATCTTCACCAGAGGACAGGAGGCAGAGCAAAGTCCGGAATTGCCTTCCGTTCATGGTCCAATTGAAGACCTTTGTCTTGTATGGGGACTTGATGGAGGCCTTTGTAACCCTATCCCATTATTTAATCGTCCATGGGATGCAGCAGATGAGCTTTCCACTTATTTCACTCCCAATGTGAATCCTCCTGGAAATGAATACATCCAAATTTTTGGCAATGTGGAGTATGTGGAATATATTGCCACAAATAGGTTCTCGGTTGATAATCCTAATTTTCAAAACTATACGTATTGGATTCCAGACGACATTGTCACCCCGTGTACGTATTGGCTGTTCAATCAGTATGGTCCTTTAGCTGAAGGTGAAGAAGAGCCTTGCCTTTGTGAGGATGAAATGAACTGTGAATGGTTTAACATAAACGAACACATTGTTGAACCCACAGGAGCCTTGCACTATTCGCCAAATTACCATTCGCCTTACTATTCTTGTGAGGTAAAAGACAAGTATCTTTATGACAAGGTGATCGAAAAAATGTGTGACAGACATCATACGGCACTGGTTTGCTATGCAACTTATTTTTGGGAGAACCCTATCATTGTGGAATAGCCATGAAAAAACTAAACCTTTTACTTGCCTTGGCCCTTCTCTTCGGGGCCAAGGCTTTTGCGCAGGATGACAAGGAAAACAAACCTTCGGACCTGCCGCGCGCGCCACAGCAATGGGCTTACACCTACGAATATGACGAGGATTCGGATTCGGTCGTGACCATATATTCGGAGGTTTACGAATTGCATGATGGCCGGATTCTGGTGAGCGGCATCTCAATCAAGAGAAACGAATGTGGCGTCCTGATAGGAACACACATCGAATCAGATGCAGCCATACTTGCGCTCGATGCCGATGGAACGGAACTGTGCCATCACAACTACCATAAAGACGGATACTGGAGTGGACATCCTTACGTATTGGAAAACAATGAGGGCGAGGCCTTCCTCCTATTTAACTACAACATTGATGTTGACACCTGCTCGTCGAACTATTACAAGAACTTCTATCCACCTACCGACCACAGCATCCTCGGCCTCTACAAACTGAACGACGACCTTTCGATAGCCGAGAGCTATGAGTGGAACATTCCTGTCGACACAGTTGGGTTCGGCACCTTGTTGCCTGTTGGAGAATATGATGGAATGGAAATGTTCTCGGCTATGGTCGATAGCGACGGATATATTGTCGGGGGGTACACGAAGTTTGTAAACTTTCATTTGCATCCACAAGCATTGGACAGCGTGTTCTTTTTCAAGATGGATTTTGGTGGCAAAATGGTAAAAAGAGTGGGATACGAGACCAATCATGCATATTGCGCATCCGACACCTTTTATCGCATGGTTGAAGCTGACAGTCTTTATATTTATTACGGATTGATGGGTGATGTCGGTGACGACAATGACCGTACTCTCTTCTATCTTGACAAGGATTTCAATGTGGTTCTCAAACGCAGGTATCTCCAGGCGGTACAGTTGCAGGGCATTCAAGGCCAACGCTCGTATTTCCAAATCCCAAATGTGATGCGCAGTCCGAACGGGACAACCTACATGACTTGTATGGCTAATGAAAGTAGTGTAAGGAGGAACTATTCCAGCTGCATCTTGTATGAGTTTGACGACTGTTCCAGCTTTTGGGATGCTGTTCCTATCAAACGGTTTATCGAACGGAAGACTGGGAATTGGGATTTGTCGGCGCCACGCAAAGGAGTGGCCATTGCCAACGACAATTCACTCTATTACACATATAGTCTGAATATAGGTTACCTTGAAAACTTAGACTCGTGGATACAGATAGAGCATCTGACGCCGGAATTTGATGTAATTAGTGCTGTATATTATGACTTGCCTGGAGAGATGATGCACAGCCATGCCAGCAGCATTACGGTCACGGAAGACGGCGGCGTATTGCTGACGCTTCGTGGCTATGACATGAACATGCCTAACTCACGATACGAATCGGTGGTAAAGTTCCCCGCCGAAGCCTTCCTGGGCATCGACGAAGCCCACGCCAACGGCCTTTCACTTGCCATCGCCTACCCGAACCCGGGCGGCAACGAGATGCACATCCGCACGGCGGTTG
>CALGBV010000187.1 GCA_937884015.1 uncultured Bacteroidales bacterium | reverse complement strand
GAAACACCTTGACAAACCTGGTTTACAACGTGTGCCGATATGAGCAAATAGTACGGTTAGGAATGAATTAGTTTGTATAACATATTGATATGTAATGATTTACAAACGCCACCATAAAATAATGATGAAAAAGTTAGAAAATAGAAGATAAAAATTATATCTTTGGCACGTTGTTCACTTTGAATTTTGGCTAACGGACTTCACAAAGTTCAGAGGGACGGCGCAAAAATGTAAAAATAGAAGTCCCCTAAAATTCATTTTGGATTGTCAAGGGTTTTGGAAACAAATCTCAAACTTTAAATAGGTTCCAAGCCTAACTTTCTATCAAGCCTTTGCAGTTTCGTCTCAGAGGATCCCTAACGAATTATAGACTCATGGTCTAGTGAGATTCTTGGATTGTCCTCTGGAAGTTAGTTCCTCCTTCACACAACAAAGGTAGGAAATAACATTGTACGAATTCACGCAACATACTTAAAGTGTAAATCGTGGTTCATCATATCAATGTCCGGCAGGTCGGGAACCAGTTCTTAAAAACAATATTTCACCTCTCATTTACGTTCATTCTCTAATTATTCGTATTTTTACCGCCCAAATACTATCACTATGAATCGTATTAAGACTTTTGCACTCATACTCCTTTCGGCGATTGGTTTCGCAGCTTTTGGTCAGGAAGATGTTTCCATTGGCAATTGGCGCACGCATCTCCCTTTCCAACAAGTGGTTGATGTTGAGACTTTTGGCAGCAGGATTTTCGCTGCCACGCCTTTCGAACTGTTCTATTACGACCAGGACGACAACTCCGTCAATATCCTCAACAAAATCAACGGCTTGTCGGATGTGGGCATCAGCACCATACGCTACAACAGGAAACAGAACCTGCTTTTCGTGGGCTATACCAACGCCAATGTCGACCTGATTTATGCCGATGGCTCGATCAGGAACATGAGCGACATCAAGGATAAGGTGCTCTTGGGCACCAAGACCATCAACAACGTGATCTTTGATGACAATCTGGCTTACGTGTCCTGCGGCTTCGGCATCGTGGTCTTCGATTTGCAACGTTGCGAGGTGAAGGACACGTATTACATCGGCAACCAGGGCAGCATGATGGACGTGCGCGACATCGCCTTCTACAATGGCCGCATCTATGCATCTACAGAGGATGGCCTCTATTCGGCTTCTCGCGATGCGCAGAACCTGGCCAATTTCGCCTCTTGGCGTTTTGAACGTGACCTCATCCATCCGCATCTGGCTTACGATGAAATGGAGACTTTCGGCAACAAGCTTTACCTGAACTACAATGGCGGCTTCAATGCCGACACCATGTTCGTGTATGATGGCGGCGAATGGGGCTATTTTGAAAAGGAAATCACCGATGTCAGAAAGGAACTGCGGGCCTATGACGACTGCTTCCTGATGACCTGCCAATACAATGTCTTCGTCTACGATGCCCAGATGCATCAGGTCATGAGCATCTACAATCCGGGCGGTCACTTGTCGCCTCTGTCGGCTGCTCATGCCAGTGGCGCTTACTGGATCGGCGATTCGTACCGCGGCATGGTGAAGACCACCGACAGCTGGAACAACGACGACATCATTCCGAATGGACCTTATACCAAGAGCGTCTTTCATCTGCAGGCTTGCGGCAATCAGGTGTGGGTGGCTACCGGCGGCCATGCCTCCAACTGGAGCAAACGCTATATGAAGGAAGGTGTGTTCCGTTTCGATGGTGCATGGAAGAGTTTCAACCGCACGTCTGTCCCCGAACTGGATGCCTTTTCCGATTTCATCTGCACGGCTACCGACCCGAAAGACCCTTCGGTGACCTACGTGGGCACTTGGGGCAATGGCGTGCTGAAAATGAAGGATGGTCAGCTGGTGGAGGTGTATAACGCCGATAACAGCACGCTCGACTACTGGACCGCCGACCCGTCGCTGATTCTGATTTGCGGTTTGGCTTTCGACAGCAAAGGCAACCTCTGGGTGGCCAATTCGGGTGCGCCGAACCTGCTTTCGGTCATGGAGCCTAACGGACAGTGGCATTCCTTCAATCTGGGCGGTACATACAGCAGCATCGACATTGCGGCTCTTTACATCGACACGCACGACATCAAGTGGATTGTCCGCCGTGTGGGGCAGGATACGCAGGTAGTGGTGTTCAATGACAACGGAACGCTCGACATTGCTTCCGACGACCAGGTGAAGGGTCTGAACAAAAGCATTGGCGGCTTGATAGGCAACGCGGTTAACTGCATTGCCGTCGATAAGAACAAGGGCGTTGTGTGGGTTGGCACCGATACGGGTCCTTGCTATTTCGATGATTCACGCCGCTTGTTCACCGATAACAATTACCAGGCAAGCCGTCCGCAGGTCGACCGTAACGATGGCACGCATCAGTTCGACTATCTGTTTGATGGATCCAACGTGCTTTCCATGGCTGTCGATGGTGGCGGCAACAAGTGGTTCGGCCTCGAGTCGGGCGCCTACGTCGTTGATGATTCCGGTGAGGTCACGCTGAAACATAGCTTCAACACAAGCAACAGCCCCTTGCTCGACAATGCGGTGAAGTCAATGGCCATCAATGCCGATGGCGAGGTCTTCTTCGGCACCGACAACGGCATCATCTCCTTCAAGGGCGAAGCCTCCGACCCCGACCCCGTGGTGACCGATGTGACGGCTTATCCTAATCCG
>CALGBV010000186.1 GCA_937884015.1 uncultured Bacteroidales bacterium | reverse complement strand
TTCGTTGCCACATTCCTTGCAAAAAAACGCTGTTTTCTCTTTTGCTGCCATGATTTTTGTGCTTTATGAGGCAAAAGTACATAATTAGTCTGTGCAAAGTGCGAGTTTTTTTAAAAGGTGACTCATCACATTTTTTTGAAGGTTATGGCATTTGTAATTGCAGAATTAGGTTATAATATATCCTACCCAAAACACGTTTGCCGCAGAAACAAGGTTTCTTGTCGCTGCAGCAAACGAAATGATACAGAAACTTTATTCCTTAACTACTTTCCTCACGGATGTTTTGCCAAACATATCGCTCACCTTCACAGAATAGATTCCGGCTGGCAAGCCATTCAGGTCAATGGAAATGTCCGTTTTGTTTTCACTTTGCCTTTTGGCAACAATCTGACCGACAGCATTATAAACCTCCACACATTTCAAGTCATCGGCTGAAATGGTAAAGCGTCCGAAAGTCGGATTAGGATAGACACTTACGGCATCTACCGTCTCCAATTCAAAAGTGCTGCATAATCCTTCGGCATCGAGTTTCAAAGCGAACACGTCCAAATGGCGGTCAGTGTTTTGGTCGAATCTTGTTCCGGTTATCAAGCAGCCGCCGTCGGAAGTGGCGATGAGGTTATATGGGGAATAGACATTTCCGTCCGTCAGAAGTCTTTTCTGCCAAATGATGTTCAGTTCAAAATCCGTTTTTGTGACAACGAGATTCAGACCGCTGTGCTGCCATGGCCATAATTCGGGATAGACATTCTGCAATGAGCATTGGTAGATGGCGTCGGAAGTACAGCCAACGGATTTGAAATACGCCGGTTGCTCCATTGTATCGTTCAAATGGCCAATAACCTGTCGGTTCGGCATAAGCATAAAATTGGTGTCTGCCTTGACAAAAATGGCAGATTGGTCATCTTCAAATGGTTGAACGATTAAACTTTCATTAATACGTGATGAAATAAGGTAGTTGCCATCGGGAATCGGCGTACACATTCCGTTGTATCCCTGCAAATAAGAAAGACATTGATGATTGCCGTATTCTTCGGTAATCCAAGAGCCATAAAACGTGCGTTTATAAATTTGCAGCGTTTCATCAAACAATATCACGCCTGTACTTGCGTTGCTGGAATTGGTGGCACAAATATACATTCCGAAGCAGTCAGGTCTATTATGAATGTTGAACAGATTGCTAATGTAACTTAGGGAATCGGCTTCGCAAGTAGCAAATTGCAAAATATCACCGTTTTCTGAGATTTTGTATAAAACGAAATCTATGCCTAACATTTCACGATAAGTTGCGGCTGCAATATACTCGTTTTCAAGACTCAAGAATTTGATATCCGACACTCTGTCGCCGAAAGACGGCATTGCCACAACTTTCCGATGGATGACATTCAAATCTTCGTCAAATTGTATTGTCATCAAGGTTGGCGCTTCCGTCAGATGGTTGCAAAGGGCAAAGCCAACAAAAATCTTCGGATTGTGTCTCGAAGCGAACATTTGGCCAAGGCACATTGTCGTGTCTGTTGCCTCAAGCACCATTTCCTCACAGAAATCACCGTTGCCTGATAGTTTCAGGATTTTGCTTTTCCATTGCGGAATGTCCCAATCGTTGACCGCAATCAGGTAATCGCCACATTCGGTTTCGATGGCATCGTAGGTTTCCCAAGAGGTGAAATCCTCATCTTCGTAAAAAGAAAGGAAGCCTTGGGCTTGAGCAAAAGTGCGGAAACCAAGTGTGAGCAAGAGTGCTGTAAGGAGTAGTTTGTTCATTATTTTGAATAGATTAAAGGTTGTTATTCGCCAAAAAAGTGAAAAACGCCATAATCAATAACTAATTGATGAAATGTTGGACGAGGCGGTAAACTGACATAATAACCAAACAAGTACTGTGCAGAAATTATTACCTTCCCTTCTGGCTGATAATGCGCAATAATTTCAGGACCTTTGCTCAGATAGTAATTCATATCACGAGGAGGAATACACCCCGTCATATTAGAATAGGGATCGGTGAAACTATTTGAATTATAGTAAATTTTATAATGACAAGGACTTTCCTCATCTATCAAAAAATCATCTTCAGGAAAGTCACTATCAGCTTCACCTATTACAAATCTTTCAATATCGGTGAAATATCCACCTCTAGATATAGATATATGATCATAAGTAGGAAGTCTCATGTTGAGTTTCTTTGATAATTCAATGGTGGCATCGCTACCGATACAATCACCTGAATATGTTCCACATTTTCCATATTCATATCCTTCGCACCAATAATCCGTTTCACCAAACCATAAGCCAATAGTGGAAATGCCACTGGTAGTTACTATACTTTTCACGCTAATTGCATTTGTCTTCGCAATGTCTTCAAATTCTGTCCGAATGGATAAGATGTTTTTGTTAGGAAGATTGCTTTTGTTAAATGCGATTTCAATATCCTCTGAAAGGTCGTTAAAAGCATCATTAATTTGGGACAGATTCATTTCTTCGCCTGAAGTTTGTATAGTGTAAATGAAAGTGTCGCATTTAATGTCGGTAATCTGATTTCCAGCGTTGGCATAGCTGTAGTTGAGGACGGCTTCAAGATGCCAAATTGCATCCTCAAGGTTTAATGTCTCATTTGCTTTTTCACCCGATTGCATTCTTTCCTTGAAATCTTTCAGGTAGGCATTCATGCCATCCTGTTCAATAGTTGGCGCACTATCTATTGGCTTGGCTGTTTCCTTATCCTTGTTGCAAGCCACACAAACAACTGCAACAATCAAAGCAACCATAAGCGTTGCCATAATATATTTCAAATTTTTCATATTGCTTTCAATTTAAATGTAAAACATATACTTGCGTTATCGCGCCCGTCGGCGGTGTATGAGTGCGCCCTCAACGCTTGCAGCCATCTGCCGCAAGCTGTGGTGAGTTATCCTCACCGCCTAAGTGTGGCATTTTTCCCCGCAAACGGCAGACGCATCATTGCGAGGGACATCAATAGATGAACCTGTTTTTGCCATTCTGCCAGAAATTACGCATTTCCGGCAAATTGTTACTGTCAAAAATCTTATCGAAGAATTTATTACCATAATCAATTGATAAGTAATTGATTATCAATAATATACGGGGGGGTAAATTCAAGGAAAACGCATTTCAAATTGCTTTCCAACCTCTTTAGCAAACTGGAAACGAAACGGAGCAATATGCCAAAAACGCGTTTCATACGTTGTATTTTACGGCAGCAAATATAGGAAAATTTCTTTTCCGCAAGAAAAAAATGATTTTTTTCAAGATTTTTTCCGCATGAAACAATGGTTTGCTTCCCGTTTTTTAGTGAAATATTGGTGTTTTTCTGTTTTTTTGTGTAGACAGCGGCAGTTTTTTCTCAACCAATCGAAACATTTCCTAATTTTGCCCTCTATGAAAAGTCGTTTGCTCATCATCATCGCATTGTTTGCCGTTGCGCCGCTGTTTGCACAGCAGGGCGATGTAGTGCTGTGCGAGGGATTTTACAATCCTTGGCTTGAGGAAGGCTGGGATGTGAAAGGCGACAACTGGGCGGTGTGGTACATTTCAAACAGTGCAAACGCAGGTGGCAAGGCACGCGAAATGCAGATGTCGCCCGACTATAATTTTGTCGGCACAACACGGCTTGTTTCACCGCTTGTGGAATTGGAAAAATACGATTTCATCAATTTTCAGTTCAATCATTGTTTAGAAGCCACGGCGGGCAATTTAAACGTGCAAATCGGCATTGGCATTTCACAGGACGGCGAGTCGTGGGAAAGCATTTGGGAAGACACGGTGACCGGCAGCATTTTCCAAAGCCAGTACCTCTTGACTTTCGATATGGAGGAATGGCCGAGCAAATCGGAATATTTCTGCCTTTACTATACGGGCGAAGGTGCCTACGTCAACAGTTGGTTTGTCGACAATGTCATTATTTTTGCTTCCAAGAAAAACAAGTATGGCAAGATTGACGACACCGATGAAAACGGCTTTGTGGCAGCGCGTTCACACATTTTGAGTCTGAAAGGACCGAAAGCGGGAACTTCCACTTCGTTCTCAAAGATGAAACGGTCGAAGAACAAGTTCTCGAGAATCGTCGAAGGCCGTGGACGACGTAACCGCCGGAGATAGTTTTGTAAAAAAATTGAACCAAATTGAAATAATTTCTATTTTTGTCGCGAAATAGGTTTGCATGAAAATAAAAGGCATCATATTGTTTCTGCTGTTGTTCTGCTTTTGCGGATGCACTGGAAATTCGTCAGTTTCGATCGACGAACTGAACGACAAGCAGACATCTGTCATCGCCGACAATATCGAAGCCGCCCGAATGTCGCTCTACAATGCCACGGCAAGCCAGCGGAACGCCATTCAGCAGGAAGTGGCCAATGTGCTGCCTGTTTCAAGCTTACGCAACCTGACGGAAAGAAACCGAACCAATCCAAACCATACCGTTCATTTCGTCACTTTGATTTCGGCCCGCACGCCAAATTCGTTCAAGCTGGGCCGCAAATCCATCATCCATTTAGTTGCGTTCCCGAAGGATTGTAACATCATCCGGCTGAGACGCCTCCTGATTTAGTGCAATTCAAAAACGTATTTTGAATTCACTAACTTCTTTATTTTCATATATTTAATTCGGCACGAAGTGCATAGCCTTCGTTCGATAGAATAAGAGTTAATGCCATGACACGGGCCTTGGCTGTGCTTTTGTGCCTATTTTTCATAAACCCAATAAATACAAATAAAAATGACAACAGAAATCAACAATATTCCGGACATCAACAAATACGAAATCGAAGGTCTGGAAAGAAAAACAAACGTTCCGGCTTTGGTCATAGGCAACATTGCGTGCGTGGTGGGCATTGTCCTATTTTTCATTCAGAAGATGTGCGCCAGCACGATACTGGCTTATGCTTTGATTTTCATCGGCATCGTGCTGGTTTGCTACGGTGCTTTCCAAGCCGTTTGGCAATCGAAGAAATGGTTCTATGTGCCAACCAATTCCATCATCTCCTGCCACGATTACTATTATGGCGCCGACGATTTTTCCGCCTTGAAGCTCTCTCTTGAAAGCATGAATCTGAACAATTTAAAGAAAATCAAGATGCAAAATGACGGCAATGTGCGTATGCGTGTCATCAAGTCGAAAGACGGTCAGTTTGCAGCAGCGCAAGTGTTCCGTTACGTGCCGTTTGAGTTTCGTCCTGAAAGCGAAATCATGGTCATGAAAGACGCTGACGCAAAGGCATTTGTGGCAATGTTTTAGTAAACAACAACATTTTTATTAACCAGAGGATTTTATTTTTGAAAAACGCCTTCCGGACTGAACCTTCGGAAGGCGTTTTTCGTTTGAAGAAATGAAGGAGTTCGTTGAAAAATATGGCCAAACATGGCGACGGCTCTTGACATTTGACCAAAAATCAATTATATTTGCAGCATTATTAACCCTCAAAATCAAAACACTATGGATAAAATGATTGAAAAAATCGCTCAGGCCGAAGATCTTCCGTGGATGGAGGCAGAAGCCAAACTGAACCTGATTTACCACAAGATGAACGGCGCCGAAATCAAGTCGTTCCACGATGAGTTCATAGTCTGGCTCATGGACGAAAAGAAAATGAACTACAAGTCGATTCTGCAAACCGCACCCGACGAATTGCATGAAATTTTCGTCAATGAATTCAAAAAATGACTTGCATGGCGCGAAAAGTATTATCTTTGCAGCCCAATCAACTATCATTTAAAATGGATGTACCCAAAGACGATGTAAACTCTCAGTTTACTTTTACTTACGACAACATACGTGGCACCGTTCACGTCGTCGATAAACTTACAGGCGAAGAATTCGACTTACTGAAAGAAGACACCGGTTGGTTCGATGCCGAGTTTAAGCTCGATGTGTAGGGCTTTCCGAACCGCTGATTGCGAATTACGCAGATGTTTTTTTGACAATGCAAAATGTCATTAATTGTTCATAAATACTTGGTAAGTAGCATGATGTATTTATGAGATAAATGATTCATTTGTAAAAATTTGCGTTTGTATGAAAAAAGAAACCCCGGAACATTTGTTCCGAGGTTTCTTCAGTATGTCAAGACTTTGGCTTATCTGACCACGATTTTCCTTGTGACGGATGCGCCTTGTCTGTCGGTGATTGTCACCATGTAGATGCCACTGTTCCAAGTGCTTGCGTCAATGTTGACATGCTTTTCATTGGTTGTGTTGTCGTAAACCATTTGGCCGACAAGGTTGTAAACCGTCACGCGGCTCATGTTTGCGCTTTCAACAGTGAAAATACCGTTTGACGGATTCGGGAAAATGCTGATTTCGTTCTTGATTTCCGAAACGCTGAGCAGGTTTTCATTCACTGAAACATTGAATTGCAGTTCGCCGTCTGTCGATTGAACCGTAACCGTCGTGTTTTGGTAGCCTTTGCTTAACACAATGGCAGGTTGAATATTTATGCTAAAATATTCATTGCTGGTCAATGTGTATGGAAGTTCATGTTCAGGCTCAATGCCCAAAATTGGAGCTTCGCCTGCTGCAACATCTTCTTCGATGGAATTGATCACAATGCTTTCGTGCGTGCCAAAATTACGGTTTTGAAGAGTGGCCGTTGCACCGTCTACATCTTCAACATACACGCTTGGAGAACCAACCATCACTAGTCCTAAATCCCAAATGGTTTTCTGCAACATGGCTGTTATTGTTCTAACTCCAAGAGAGGTAACAACCTTAATTTCACCAATGAAATAAACATCATCTTTTCCGGGAGGGAAGAGTGCATCGAAAACGACATTGAAGGTCACGGATTGGCCAGCCTGCAAGGTGTATGGAATTTCAGGATTGCCATAATTGCCCATCAAATGATAGTCTTGGTCGTAGAGAATATCCGAAATGGTGATAGCGTCAGCAGTTTCGTTTTTCAAAGTAAAGGACTGTGTATCAGTGAATGAATTGAACCACAGCGTGTCAGGCGTAATGACAAGTTCGCCGGCAGGTTCGTGTGCTTCCATAGTGAAATGGTGCGGGTCTAACTCACCGAAAACAGGCTGCTGGTAACGGTGTCCCGATTCATCGGCGCCAAAAACGTAATAATCAATTTCAGAACCACCCTGATAACCAGTGATGTAACCAACATATTCGTCAGGATTGCCGGTTGGAGTCATGTGGGCAGTCTGATAGGCGCCGCCATCGATGCTGTAATAAACCAGCAAAGAGTCTGCTTTGAGGGCTTCGCCGCTGTAAGCGATGAACTTGCTGACTACCGGGATGGATTCCTGCCATTCCTGTTCGCCGAAAATCACATTGCGGTGATCGACGA
>CALGBV010000185.1 GCA_937884015.1 uncultured Bacteroidales bacterium | reverse complement strand
TGGAGTGCTTCTATCAGCAGAATCCCGACAGCGCCTTGCAGATTCTCGACACGCTTCGTCTCGACCGCCTTTCGGAAAAGGAACTCGCCCACTATAACCTACTTTGGGTTAAGGTAAACGAGCCTTATTGGGCTTACAAACCTGAAAGCGACTCCATGCTGAACGAAGTCGTGCAGTATTTTTCGCACAGCAACGACTTGTACTTCAAAGCCTTGACATTGATGATCACCGCACGTTTTGAAAAACTTGCAGGAAACGAAGCCGAATCGGTGAAAAACGAACTGCAAGCCTTAGAAGTCATCGAGCAATGCAAGCATGTCGATGAACGCCTGGTGCTTTATTCCCATGAACCAACTGACGAGCAGAACGAAATCGACCGCATCAAATATTCAATATACACCCGATTGGGCATGGGCTATATGGCAAATAGCCTTTGGGACGAAGGTCTTTACTATATGCACCTGGCAAACCGCTATTACACCGAAAAGCAAAGGCCTTTTTTCCAAATACTAACATTAGTTCCTATGGGGATGACCTACGTTGCAAAAAAGGATTTCGACAGCAGTTACTACTGTTATTCCGAAGCGCTCAGACTTTCCGCCGAGACACACGACAACTTGAATTACTTTCAAATTTGCGATGCCTTGGCACAATATTATCTGAGTCTATACGACAACAAGCGTTTTGAAAATGATGAAGAGAAAGAAGCCCTACTCCGAAACGCCATCCGCTGGCACAAAACCGAATTGGACACCCTTGCCACTTTAGGCGAAGCCATGTTTTTGAATAATTCCATCGATGGCTATGGAGGCATCAGCAGCGCTTATCTTGAACTGCAGCAATACGATTCGTCCATCTATTATGCAGAAAAGGGGTTGATTGGCAATGGGAGAAACGTTTGGAAAGAAAACATAAAAAAGTACCTTTTCAAATCGCATTATGCCTTGGGCAACTACGAAAAAGCCGCCATGTATGCCGACGATATTCTCAGGAACTTGAACTTCGAAGCGCAAAAGGACAATGAAATCGGCGTTAATCTGGCGAAAAGCGAGAGCGAAAAACGCAACGAACTGCTGCAAATGCAAAACGAAAACCAACAGAAACGGCTGCGCCTTTACATACTGCTGCTCCTGCTTTTCATTGCCCTTCTGACGCTTTTCTTCTTCTACTACCGCTATCGGAAAAACAAGGAACTGGAAATGCTGCGCATACAGAGCGAACAGCAAAAGCTGCAAAACGAACAACAGCAATTGCAAAGCGACATCGAAAGCAAGAAGCAGCAGTCGCACGCCATGCTCATTGCCCATGCCAGAAAAATCTACTACAAAGGCGGTGATGGCAGCGTGGGCAAGGTGTTCGACAGCATCATGACGGAATTTAACGCGCAATATCCGAATGCCCAAAAGAAACTGAAAGCGGCCTTCCCCGATTTCACCGATTCGGAAATTGACATCCTCATTCTTTGGAGCCTCACTTTCCAAATCAAGGATATGGCGCTCATCCTCGGTCTGAGCGAAAACACGGTGGCAAAATACCGTTCCAACATACGTCAGAAGACCAAAACCGCCGATATTTACGGTCTCATCAAGCCAATTTTAGACTGATTCCCCTCTACAAAATATTGTACTTTCCAATTGCTAAACAATTGAAAACCAATATTCTTTAAAAACAAAAACTTGTACTTCCGCCTTCTGCTTTGAAATAAAGCGGTTTTTTTGTATAATTTTGCTGCGACATTTAAAAGAAAGGAAATACAATGAAAAAACCAGCATTTTTACTTTTTGTTTTCACTCTGTTTTTCGGGACTTTTGCGCAGGCACAAACCATCGAAGTTTCGGGAGAATACTACGGTCATGTGTTATGGGATGCCGACACGGTTCGACTCATGGGCGATGTCGTCATTGAGCCGGAAGAAGGTGGCAAAGCCCGTCTCTCTGTCGAGCGCGGAACATGCGTGATTGCAGAAGGCTATTACCGCATTACGGTTCACAACGGATCGTTTTATGCTTTGGGTGCAGATAAGTATCCCATCACATTTACAGCCCGCGACATCACCGACTTCGAAAATGCCGATGTCGTATCGGGTTGGCGTGGCATCCACCTGATTTCCGACCAAAGCAATTCGCAAGACTCTGTCGTTATGGAATATTGCAAACTCAGTTATGGCAAGGTGCTCAATTCAGCTTCTGGCGAAGAACAGAAAGGTGCTGGCCTTTATGTGACGAACAAGAAGTATTGCTATTTTGCACATAGCGATTTCGACCATAACCATGCCTACAAGGGCGATGTGTATCTTGACCCACATAATGGTGGAGGTGCCATGTTTGTCAGCGAACCGGGCACATTTCTTGTCGAATATTGTGTCTTTCACGACAATTTTGCCTGCTGGGGCGCCAGCATCCTGGTGGAAGGTTTGCGCAACCTTACCGTAAGGAATTGTGAGTTTTACAACAACACAGGCATTTATGGTACGGCTGTTGACATGCACCTGGGCGAAGTGTCGTGGATGGCCTCAGGGCCTCAGGTCTATAACAATTATATCCACGGCAACCACGGCAATACGGCATATCTCGGCTGGGATGTTTCGGTGGGCCGTTTCCACGACAACATCATTGTCAACAACGAAGGTTTTTCACCCGTGATTGGCTCCACCGCTCCAAACTACTCGCATTATTACAACAACACCATCGCCAACAACGACAGCGAAGGCTTTTTACATGGCAACGGTTCGGGCATTTGGACTTGCGGACAGCAAAAGATTTACAACAACATTTTCTATGGTAACACGGGCATTTTCTTCGAGCGCATGGATCCGACCCATGGCGACCCAACGGCTTTCAACAACTGCCACGCTTTTCCAAACGGTGTAACTGGTGAAAATGATGTTTACGCCGACCCACAGTTTACCCAGCCCACCGAAGGCTTAGGCCCAACATTCGACCATTCAACGGTGGCTTCACATTGGACCTTGCTTGAGGCCTCGCCTTGCCGCGATGCGGGAGCCACCAGCATGAGCCAATATTATCCCGAAACCGACTTTTTCGGCAACCCACGTGTAGTTTATGGCCACATCGACATGGGAGCCGTTGAGTTTCCCGATTTGGATGCCGTGGAGGAACTGTCCGTTCAAAGCAACGTCTTTCCAAATCCAGGCAGAAACACACTTTATGTCGAGACCGAAATGGAAAACGCCATTATAGCAATTTACGACCTCAGCGGCAGAAAGATAGTTGAGCAGAAGATTGATGGCAGTTCGGCAAACATCGTTACTGGAAACTGGCCTTCAGGAATGTATTTTTGGAGCATCATTTCGACAGGATCAAAGAGCCTTGTTGAGACTGGGAAATGGGCGAAGGAATGAAGATTCCCGCCCTTCGGTCGGGAACGGAAGAAAGTTAGGTGTTTGTGGAATGGCGGCGGCGACTTATCGTCAACTGAACGCGGACTTCAACCGCCGCCGCATATCTAAATTACAAGCGAACTCCATTCCCTTGAGCCAGTGAAATGGAATCCAATAAAATAATGACAATCAAATAATTGAATACAATGAAAAATTCAGCACTTTTACTTTTCGCCTTTGCCCTTCTTTTCGGGGTCAAGGCCTTTGCGCAGGAACCGTCTCCTGCAGACATTCAGTCTAACCCATTCATAGCCGCCGAAATGCAAGAATCCGTTCCCTTGCAACATCCGGCTATTGTTTCCGAAGAGGCCGTATGGCTTCACTATGGCACAGAAGAATACTATACTAGCATGGCCTATAGACCAGAGGGTATTCCTTTTTCGTGGGCGGTTATGTTCCCGCCTTCAATACTTCAGTCATACGAAGGTTTCACTCTGACGCGCGTAGCGTTCTATGAAAGCGAATGGAATACGGGAAATCTGATGATGCAAGTTTATTATGGCAATAGCTACATGCCTTTGACTTTGATGAATGAACAATTGTATACCCCCATACACTATGTGGGATTGGTAGATTTTGATTTGGAACATCCTGTCGCAATTGACGTCACCCAATATCTGTGGATTGTCTTTTCAGAACTCACGGTAACCGAAACCTATTCTGCGTCAGTGTCCTATGCCGCCCCATCGGAAGCTGACCCTAATGCAAGGTGGGTCCAGACCGCAGAGAACAAATGGGAAGACGCAGCAAATTATGGCTTTGACATGGTGCAGTTTATGATTTGGGGCCATGCGACTAATGACCAGTGGAGCCTTGAAAGTCAACTGATTTCTTCTGATCTTATCGTTTATCCTAACCCAGTCAAAGGTGTTGTCCGTATCGATGGCGTAACAGCTACAGAAGTGCTGGTTTACAACGTCCTCGGCCAACTGACGAAAACCGTGTGCGATATGAATGAATTCAGCGTGGCAGACTTGCCCGAAGGGGTGTATTTGCTGAGGATTAGGGATGAAAAAGGAAATGTATATACTGATAAAATTATAATACAATGAAAAACAATAGATTATCTTTCATCATCATTCTGATGTTGGCATCGGTTTCCGCATGGGCTGGTAATGTCGATGTGCAACGCGCTAAGGCTTTAGGCGCAAAATTTGTTGAAACCAATTTTGCCGAAAACACATCATTGGAATGGGTTTGCACGGCTGTCACCGAAAAAGGCAACCCTTCGTACCATGTCTTCAACGGCATTCCCGATGGCTTCGTCATCGTTTCGGCCTGTAATCTTACCAGCCCCATCCTCGGCTATTCCGAAACGGGCTATTTTAATGGAAACCATATACCAGCGGGCTTGCGGTACTTCCTTGATGGATACAGTCAATCCGTTGATTTTGCAGAAGAAAAACTGACAAAAGCTGATTTTGTGATCGCCAAGGAATGGGAAAACCTTGAACGCTGCGGCAAGACGCAAAACTCGAAATCGGTGGTTGTCGAGCCTTTGGTCAGTACGCATTGGGATCAGGAGTGTTACTACAACTCGTATTGTCCGAAAGACAATAAAGGCCCTTGCGGTTGTGCATACGCGGGATGTGTGGCAACCACAATGGCGCAGGTGATGAAATATTGGAATCATCCGCAGCAAGGCACTGGCACTCATTCTTACAACAGCTATCTTTATGGCACCATAAGTGCTGATTTCGGCGCAACCACCTATCATTGGGAAGAAATGCCCGAATCGCTGCAGGGAAACGAACATTATGTGGGTCCGCTGATATTCCATTGCGGCGTAAGCGTCAATATGGAATATGGTGCCTACGGCAGCGGAGCCTTGCACCAAAACATTCCATCCGCAATGAGTTCCTATTTCGGTTATGGCGCTTCGCACAATTTGGAGAGAGACGATTATTCATACGATGAATGGGTGAGCATGATGCGCGACGCCTTGGACATGGCCATCCCAATCCTATATGCAGGCACCGATGGTGCTAACATGGGACACGCTTTCATTTGCGATGGTTATGACGACAATGGCCTGTTTCATATCAACTGGAGCTGGGGCGGCGTTCTCGACGGTTATTTCAGCATCGACAACCTGCACACCTACAACCAGACTTGGAATTTGGCTCAAAAGATGATAGCCGATGCCATGCCGCTCGATGTTTATAACAACACGCCCAAAGCACCGTCCAACTTGACTGTTCAGCCGCTTTCCGACGATTCATACACATGCACCGTGCGTTGGAGCAACCCGACGAAAGGCTTAAACAACAGCAACTTGACACACATCGACCAAATCATCGTCAAATGTGGCGGCAGAGTGGTTTTCACCCAGGATGATGTCACTCCGGGTGCAGCTATGGAAATCACCGACGAAGTGCCATTCTACGGCTTGCACGACTATCAAGTGTATGCGGTGAACAACGGAAATCGCGGGAGTGCTGCCAGTGAAAATGATGTGCGCTTCGGACCTTCCTGCGCATGGACCATCGAAGCTGGCACCTCCTCTTTGAACGGCTGGCAGGGGGCTTCAATCCAAATAATCAACAATGCGATGCAAGTGATAGCTTCCGTGACGACACAAACAAACAGCGAGACGTTTTCTGTGGATGTGCCTTTGGGACATGTCTCTTTCGCTTTTGCCAAAGGAAACAGTACGGTTAGCAATGTAAATTTCGTTATCAAAAACGCTGAAAACCAAATTGTTTATTCCTATTCCGGTTCATTAGATGGCATTGAAGAAGGAACTTTCCTCCGGACGAACAATAGTTGTGGCAACGGCTCGGATTGCGACACACCAGTAGACTTTAACGCCTTTGCGGAAGACGACCATGTGGTGCTGACATGGGAAGCCTTGGACGAAACAATGGATTACAACGTGTATCGCAATGGCACATTACTGCATACCGTGCATAGCCCTGCCACCACATTCATAGATGAAATTCCGAATCATGGCGGCAACTGTTATCGCGTGACGACATTCTGCACTTCGGGCGAAAGCGAACCAAGCAACGAAATCTGCGCCACTGTAGGCGATGGCTGCCAACCGCCTACCAACCTATGGTATGAAACGACCAGCAGCAACAAAGTGAAACTGACATGGGAAACGCCCCAACCTCACGACGGCCTCTCAGGATTTTACATCTACCGCACCAAGGAAACCGACATGAACTGGCAGCAAATCAAGACGCTCGGCGCCAGCTACACTTCCTACACTGACAACACCACATTGGATGACGAGACCTCTTATCTTTACAAGGTAGTGGCCTACTATCAAGCCTCAGACTGCTATTCTGCTCCGGCACGTTCAAGATACAACGAGTCTGAGTATTTCGTAAGGGTGTATTGGTCGGTTGACGGAATGAATGAAACGCACACGGACGAAATGAAAGTCTATCCTAACCCTGCCTCGAACACAATACGGATTGAAGGCATTGAACCAACTGTAATCCAGCTATACAACACTTTCGGACAGTTAGCGAAAACTATTGAAAACGCAGCCAGCATCTCATTGGATGGTCTGGCGGAAGGCATGTATATGCTGCGCATTGAAGATTCAGAAGGGAAACCATTCATGACGAAAATGATTGTTAAACGGTAAATTACAATGAAAATTGACTAGTCCTGTAGAGACGTTGCGTGCAACATCTCTATATACAAAAACCATCATTCAGATTTGAATGGCGGTTTTTTTATTCAATTTATAATTATTCATTTTACAATAATTCAAAATAAATAATTACCTTTGCCGCAAAATTCAATGATATGGGGAAAGAAACCAATCCATTTGTGGTGAAAGGCAAAATAGAGCCACAGTATTTTTGCGACCGCGAAGCCGAAACCGCAAGACTGACAAAGTCCATCAGCAACGGCAACAACATCGTCCTTATCTCCCCAC
>CALGBV010000184.1 GCA_937884015.1 uncultured Bacteroidales bacterium | reverse complement strand
CTTCCCGCGGGCTTTGCGGGCGGCAGGGCGGAGGACATCCGCCGTGCCTTCGTGATGTGGATCTCGATGGGCATGTCCGACGACTACCCTATCGCCATTGCCGAAGGAGCAACTTTGGTGCGTGGCGGCAGCAGGTTTTTCGGCGCCCGAAACTACAATGTCTAAGCCATGTTACTCACATTCGCGCTTCTCATTGTCGGTTTCGTAGCCCTTATCTTAGGTGCCAACTGGCTCGTTGATGGCGCGACCAGCGTCGGCATACGCGCCAAGCTGTCACCTCTAATCATAGGGTTGACCATTGTTGCTTTCGGCACCTCGTTGCCCGAACTCATCGTCAATATCTTTTCGTGCGCCAAAGGCAGTTCTGGCCTGGCCATCGGCAACATCATCGGCAGCAACACGATGAACATCCTGCTTATTCTCGGTGTCAGTGCCATGATTTACCCGATTGATGTCAACAACATATCCATAAAACGCGACATTCCGGCAGGTTTCGTTGCCACGCTCGCCCTGACCTTGATGGCCAACGATTTCTTCATTGGCCACTCAAAATCAGTCAACTGGATTGAAGGCATCGTTTTGCTTCTGCTTGCTGCCGCCTATCTTTACATGACGATGAAGAAAAGCGAATCACCCACTGGAGATGCTGACATCGAGCAGATTCCTTTGCCTTGGGGCAAGACCTTGCTTTTGCTTTTTGCCGGCATTGGTTGCCTTTATCTGGGCGGAGAACTCGTTTCGCGCAACGCTCAGGAACTGGCCCGTTCGTGGGGCATGGACGAATCGATGATAGGTCTGACGATTGTAGCCACCGCCACTTCCCTGCCCGAACTGATTACTTCCGTCGTTGCCGCCACAAAGAAAAACTCCGACATCGCAATCGGAAACGTGGTAGGTTCCAACATCCTGAACATTTTCATCGTTCTGGGCATCAGCGCCTTGATTATGCCGCTCGAATTTAAAGCCCAGATGAACCACCAGCTGCTCATTCTCTTTGGGGCCAACGCTCTGATGCTGCTTTTCGTTCTGACAGGGAAAGGCCGTCACAAACTTTCGCGGACAGAAGGCTTTCTCATGTTCTTAGGTTACGCCGCCTTCATCACCTATTCCATTATCAGTGCATAGAAATTTGCAAAAACCAAACTTTTCGGCAAGATTTTTGTATAGAAAAAAAGTACAAACAGAATTATTAAGTAGATGAGCAATTTTAGTTTACATATTGAAAACGAGACATCGAGGTCGCGAGAACACAAGACGTCTCGAAATCTCGCAGCCTCGCAGCCTCGAAATCCAAATTGAAGTTTTATTTTGAACAGTTACTTAACAATTAAATACTTAGAAAAATGAAGAAACTTACCCTAATTTGCATGGCAATCATCGCCACAATGTTTTTCGGTTCATGCAGAGGCCCGCAAGGTCCAGTCGGACCGGCCGGCAATGCCAACGTGGCATCATCAACCGTTACAGCCTATCCAAGCGAATGGAAATGGGACGGCACTTCATGGCGCCTCGACATTGACTACGCTGCAATCAACATGGACATTCACGATTACGGAGCCGTTCTCGTGTATATGGATGACCAGAACACTTGGCGCCAAATTCCTTTGACGTTCTACTACTCTCTGACTAATGAAGACGGGACCGAATCCTTCTATTCTTCTTCGTTAGAAGTGTCGTCATATCAAGGCGGTGTCAGTATTTTCTGGACAGAAAACGACTTCTTCGACGAATATAGGCCAGAAACACATCGCTTCAAAATCGTCGTCATTGCATCCAACATCTACGCCAACCGTCAGGATGTCGACTACAGCAACTACGAAGCCGTCAAGACTGCTTTCCAACTTGCAGACTAAGAGACAATTGAAATCAAATCAGAATAAGGTGGCCCGATTGGGTCACCTTTTTTTATTAATAGGTCAATCGTCAAGGCAAAATCAGTACCTTTGCGGCCATGAAAGAAAGTAATATTTTGACACATGCGGCCGGCATAATCGCCATGACAGTTTGGGGATTATCGTTCATCTGGTCGACGCAAGTTTATGAAAGCCTGAATCCTACCACAACGATATTCCTACGTTTGGTCGTGGCAACAATTTTCTTCACAGCCATTTTATTCATCTTCCGTCTCAACGAAAAAATCAGGAAAGAGCATCTCGGACTTTTTGCCCTGGCTGCGCTTTTCGAGCCATTCCTCTATTTCATTTGCGAAGGCTACGGGCTGAAAAACACCTCGCCCATCATCGGGTCGGCCATCGTCGCCATGATACCGTTGGTGACCCCTATCGCTGCGGCCATCTTCCTGAAAGAGAAGCTTACACCCATGAACATTGTGGGGCTTTTCGTTTCCTTTTTCGGTGTCGTCACCATGCTGCTCAACAAGGACATGGTGCTCACGGCTTCGCCCAAAGGCATACTTTTCCTTTCGGGAGCCGTTCTGGTGGCCGTCGGCTATTCCGTCGCTCTCATCAAACTGACAAAATTATACAGACCGCTGACAATCACATGGATGCAGAACATCATCG
>CALGBV010000183.1 GCA_937884015.1 uncultured Bacteroidales bacterium | reverse complement strand
GTTACGGTTGACGAAAATGATCGGCTGTTTGACATCGCTGCTCATCAAGAAATAGCGCCGACATCTTCTCCCACACAACAAATTGATGATATTATATATTATACTGATTTTTCGAAAGAAAAGGAAAGCACATCAACCACGACATTATGAACATTCACTTGGGCCACTTTTGGCCCAAGTGAAAAAAGTATGGAGGTTAGCAAAATGTCTTTATTCTCTTCTTATGTTCTTATGAACAAAGATACTCCATTATTTGAATTCCGTATTGCAGAAAATACTATGGACGAACATTTTGAAATTCTTGAATCATATAGTGAACAACGTCCTTACGGATTTAAGGATATAACAACATGGATTTCAGCCCGAAGAGCACCAAAACATCGTGAACATATTGCTCATCTTTTGGCGGAATGTGGCTGTCTATCAGTTGGCTTTCACCCACAAATCGGTGGCAGGCGAATTGGCCGGCAAATGCCGCCTAAGCAACGAGCGTCTTGAATATTTGGGCGATGCCGTGCTCGAAATCGTTGTCGCCGATTATCTCTTCAAGAAATTTCCTACTGAACAAGAAGGTTTCCTCACCGAAATGCGTTCACGAATCGTGAGCCGCGCATCGTTGAACAAACTGTCGCAAAAACTTGGTTTTGACGAATTTATAAAACACGTTCCTGCCGATTCCGAAGGCGGTTTCAAATCCATTGGCGGCAATGCATTTGAGGCTTTGATGGGTGCCATTTATCTTGACAGGGGTTTTTATTTTGCCCAAGATGTCATTGTCAACCGAATCATCAGGCTGCATGTCGATTTGGATGAAATCCAGCAAAAGGAAGTGAATTACAAGAGCAGGCTTTTGGAATGGTCGCAAAAGCAAAGGAAACACACCAGCTTCAACTTACTGAATGGTAACGGCACTTATCACCAGAAACTTTATATTGTTCAGGTTACCATTAATGACAAGGAATACGGTCAGGCCTCGCATTTTTCCATTAAAGGAGCCGAGCAACTTGCAGCCGAAAAAACCTGGAACATGCTGGTTGAGGAAGGCCTAATCAAGGAAGAATGACCGTCTCCTTCAAAAAACACGATATTTAACCCTTCAATTCGGCAAAAGTAGTTTATTTTTGCAGCCGGAAATCAAGGAAATGGCTACGAAGACAAAAATACAACTTGCACCTTTCGACGACATCAAGCTCATCGGCATCAACACGACTTTGGTTGATTACAAGATGGCTTGGAGCATCAACAACAAGCTTTCTGTCGAACTTACCCGCTATACCGACATTGCCATCCGCAACATGGAATATTCTTTTTATTATTACACGGCGGGTGAACTCTGCAACGTTTACGACCTGATTTCCCTGGTACGCGAGGAAAAGGCATGGCTCAACCTGTCGCCTCACATTGATTATCTTTTTATTATCCGAAACGAGATTGACGATGAGCGTTTGGAAAGCATCATCAAGAGCCTGCGCGAAATAAAAGGCGTTGTTTATGCTTTTTTGGTGGAAGTCACCAAGAACCTAGATCCGTTTCTGGAAACCATCGAGTTACATGAAATTTCCATTCAGGAAAAGCTTTCCGAACGACGCAACCTTGATGAGGTGAAGAAGGAAATAAAAAAGAAAAAGGAAATGGAGAGCAGCCTGCAAACCGAGCAGACCACTCCCTGATTGCAATTCACGCTTCATACCAATCGATTGTCAAATGGTCGTAAGGAAAGATTTCGGTGAAACTTAGCTTTACGCCGTTTTTCATTTTAGGTTTTTCGTAGCGGATTCTAATTTTCGACATGGTGTCGGGGCGGCTCAATGGAGTCGAATCTCTCAATTTGTTCATTTTTTATCGTGTTTAGTTGGTTTGTGTTGCAGAATTTGCGGCAGTTTGGTCGCGGTCAATCAGAAAGAAATCGTCGATTAGCACTTCCGTGATTTCATGATGGCCTGCGGCATCGCTCCAGTCGCGCGTGCGCAACCTTCCAGTGACGGCAATACGGCGGCCTTTGCGAACATATTTCGACAGGCTTTCAGCCATTTTGTCCCAAGCCACCATGTTGAACCACTGCGTGTTGTTGACCCATTCCTTTTGCGCGTTCTGATACGGTTCGTTGACGGCAAGGCTGAAGTGAGCCACTGAACGGTTGTTTTCGAAAGTCTTCATTGTCGGGTCAGCACCCGGGCGGCCAATCAGAGTGACCGAATTTCTCATTGTACTCATTGTTGTAAGGTTTTAATTGTTAGTGAATTGTAAGTTTTTTTTCTGTGTTTCAAAAATTGTTCGTAATTTTGCAAGCAGAAAACGGTCATGGATGGTCCAAACTTTTGTGCGGTACTGTATAACTTGACCGTTTCACATTTGAAGATTCCAAACATTCTGTACAAGCGATTGCCTCAAAGCAATGACGACTTTATTACAGGATGTTTTTTTATATCAATTCCACTTTGTTGACACTATACTGGACATGCCTTCCGTCGCTTTTTATTCCCATCACAAGTTTGATGGTGAAATTCAAGAATTCCTGTTGTGAAGATTTGAATGCATAATAAAGTGTTGCCATGTTTACATAATTGAATTCCTTTTGTTTACCAGAAGCCTTGGGGGTAGAATAAATGGGTTTTCCTTCCTGCGGAACGGCTTCCTTTATTATGGTCTCCAAATGCCTGACAGCGTATGTCGATTGCCAATTGAAAGCCGCGCTGTTACTTGCCTTTTTTTCACTTTCCCTCATTATGATATAAACATCCGCTTGCAGAAAATCATTAAAAACTGCTTTTTTTCCGCGTTTCTTTTGAAGGTTGCCAATCAAGTTGATATATTCATTCTTAATGATTTCTCTCCTTTTCCTTGATTCGCTTTTTTCCGTCGGTATGCCTTCTATGTATTCCGGTAAATTTGTTTCCATTGCTTTTCGTTGTGTTTGACGCTGCAAAGTAAAAACGTTTGTCAAGAATAAAGCCGACAACAAACGTTTGTAGTCGA
>CALGBV010000182.1 GCA_937884015.1 uncultured Bacteroidales bacterium | reverse complement strand
TTTCTGCACCGATGACTTCCTGAAAAAAGTGGAGGACCGTATCGTGAAGCCGACTTTGAGAGGTCTGAAAGAAGAAAATATTGATTATAAAGGCTTCATTTTCTTGGGCTTGATGAACGATAACGGCAATCCGTATGTGATTGAATATAATGTCCGTATGGGCGATCCGGAAACGGAAGCCGTGATGACGCGCATCGATGGCGATTTTGCCTTGATGCTGAGTGCCTGTGCTGAAGGCCGTCTGAATGAAGTGGCCTACGCCAAAAATCCAAAGACGGCGGTGACGGTGATGATGGTTTCGGGCGGTTATCCTGAATCTTACAAAAAAGGCATGAAAATGTCGGGCTTTGAAAACGTGAAGGATTGTGTCGCTTTCCATGCAGGGACTGCTTTTGATGCTGAAAATGATGTTGTTACATCGGGTGGACGTGTGATTGCGGTCACGGCTCATGGCAATTCGATTGAAGAAGCCCGTGATTTGGCTTATCAGAATGTTGAGAAAATCCATTTCGAGGGCATGAATTTCCGTCACGACATCGGCATGGATTTGATGAAATGTGCCCAGCAGCAGTTAAACAAATAAACACTAAACATTTAAACTTGTGATAAAGTTTTTTCGGCAAAGTTATATCATTCAGTACATTGTGCTGGCCGTTTTGGCGGTGGCATTGTGGATTCCGGCTTTCGTTTCGGGCACGGTCGACTTGGCTTTGACTTCGCCAGTTACTCCTTTATATAATTGGATTTCAGGGCTTTTGGATGTGTCGCCGCTTGCCATGATGATTACGTCTTTCGTGCTTATGGTTTTGGAAGCCTTGTTTTTCAATTCCATGTTGGTGGCCAACCAGATTGTTCCAAAAGTGAGCACGATGGGCGCGTTTGTGTTCCTGCTGTTCATGAATTTGACGCTGACGCAGACAAGTTTTTATCCCTTCGCTTTGTCGCTCTTTTTCATTCTTGCCATGCTGCACATTTGCTACCTCGTCTATCAGAGCCAAAATCCCGAAATCTACCTGTTGAATGCGGGCATTTGTCTGGCCTTGGCGACAATGTGCTATTTCCCGTCTATTGTATTGATTGTTTGGGTTTTAATATCGTTGATAGTCTCGCATTTCAGTTCCATGCGTCTGCAAATCATTCCGATAATTGGTTTTTTGTTCCCGTATTTCATTTATTTCGGGGGCACATATCTTTTCGGCGATTTGCCAAGTGTCTTGCAGGGCTATTCCGATTATTTTGCCAACATTTCGCTGGCAACTTCCGGATTCAAAGGAAGATACATTGCACTGTTTGCAGTGCTGACGGTTTTCGTTCTGATGCCGCTTTTCAATAGTCGGAATTACAGTTTTGAGAAGTCGATTGCAGTGCGTGCCAAGATGACGATGACAGTGATTATGTTGCTGTTTTCCATTCTTTTACTCTTCGCGGGCGGAAATCCTTTGCTGCACGGACTGATTTTCCTTGTGTTGGCTGTCATAACCACCTATGATTTGTCGTATGTCGATAAAACCGGTCCTGTCGATATTATTCTGGCATTGTTCGTCGTTTTGATTTTCCTAAACCGTTACCTCTTCAAAGTTTTGTGATTATGGGACTCCTGACGCATTATTCCGATGTCATTGAGGCAGGTTGCGATGAGGCGGGCCGTGGCTGTCTGGCAGGTCCTGTCGTGGCGGGTGCGGTCATTTTGAAGGCGGGAAGTGATTTTCCGGAATTGAATGATTCTAAGAAACTTACGGAGAAAAAGCGGATGGAATTGCGTGAAATGATTATGCGCGAAGCCTTGGCGTATGGTGTGGGAATTGTGACGGCTGCCGAAATTGATGAAATAAACATTCTGAATGCTTCGTTTTTGGCTATGCACCGCGCTTTGGACAAATTGGTCGTGCGTCCTGAATTTCTGCTGATTGACGGCAACCGCTTTAATCCGTATCGTGATTTGAAGCATGTCTGCATTGTTGGCGGAGACGCTAAGTATCAGTCGATTGCGGCGGCTTCCATTTTGGCGAAGACGACCCGTGACATGATGATGGAGGATTACGATGCACAGTTTCCGATGTATCATTGGAAGAAAAACAAGGGCTATCCGACGCTTGAACATAAGCAGGCCATTGCCGATTTTGGCATTTGTGATTTGCATCGCAAGACTTTCAATATGGCCATCCAACTGAAACTTGATTTGTAATGAATTGAAAAACAATACTTTTATGATGAAAAGGATAAGATATATGCTCGTCGCAGTTTTGGCGTTTACGTTGTTTGCGTGTAGCGAAAAACTGGAAACATCGGTCTTTGATGTGCTGCCTACGCAAACGGCAATAATGCTTGAATCGAGAAACTCGCATGAATTTGTGAATGTCATGCATCCATATTTTCAGTCGGTTGATGTACTGCAATCGTTTGAAAATGAGTTTCTTGAATACGATTCCATTTTCTCCTCCGATGAAAAGTTGGCTGCATCAGTGAAAAATGCACAATTTGTGTTTTCCGTTTCGAAAATGAATGGAAATTATGAGCCTTTTGTTGTTGCAAAACTGAATAAACCTTTGTCGAACAAGGATTTGAGGAAAGTCTTTGAAGCCAAAGGCAAAAGGCTTGATTATAAGAGTTTAGGCAAATCGGAGTATTTCTGCTTAGATTCACTGTGCGTTTTCACAAGGAAAAATTTCTTGTTTTTCACCCGAAATGAGGCTATGGCTTTGGAAGTGCTCAACCAGTTTGATAGTCCGCAAAAGATGAGTGATGATGCTGATTTTCAGCGTGTCCGTTCTACATTCGGCAATAATGTCAATACGCATGTTTATTTGAATTATTCCTTGTTGGGCGATTTTGTATCTGCTTCGGTTTCTGAAAGATATGCTAAGGGTGGAACGCGTTTGGCATCACAATCGAAGGGCCTGGCGGCTTTGGATATGCTGGTGAAAAATGAGGGCATTGTCTTGAATGGATATTCAAAGGCTGCTGATTCGGCAATTTCTCTGAAACCGCTTAAATATCAGTTGCCTGTGCGCAATTCCATTGTCAACATATTGCCTTACAATACCAAAATGATGTTGCATTACGGCATGTCTGATTATGCTTCGTATTGGGAAGAATTCAATGACAGTCAATCGGTTGAGAATCTTCGGAAATGCTATGGAAACGATGTTGAAGAACAGCTTTTGGCCAGTTTGTCTGAGGTTTCGTATGCTGTTTTTGGCAATGCGGCTTATCCTGTTTTTATGGCGCGTTTGGAAAACCCATCATTGTCCATCCAGTTCTGGACACGCATGATTTCAAAGTTTGGTGTTTCTGAAACTGTTGAATCACAGGGGTATACAATATTCAATTTGAAGGTTGAAAACTTTGTTCCTGCCGTTTTTGGGCCGAGTTTCTCTGCCTTGAAAAAATGTTGCTATTCAATTGTCGACCAGTATTTGGTGATTGCCAATGAGGTGAATGTGCTTCAGGATGTGATTGCTGCCTATCGTTCAGGGCGCACGCTTGACTTGAACGAAAATTTCAAGGATTTTCAGGAAAACATGCTTGAAACATCAAACATCTCATTTTATGTTTCTTGTGCTGATAATGAGAAGTTTATCAATTCCTATTTAGGCGGTGAGTTTTTGGATTTCCTGAAACGGAATGATGGCTTCCTGTCCAAGTATCAGGCATTTTCCGTGCAATTTGCTGCGTCAAAAGATTTGGTTTACACTTGCGCTTTCCTCAAGAATCAGTCGGAAGTGAAGGAGGAAAGGAACGTCGCGTGGAAGCTGAATCTGAATGCGCCAATGAAGGGGAAGCCTTATATGGTGCCGAATCCAACGGGAAATGCAAATGATATTTTTGTGTTTGATACTCAGGATAATATGTATCTGATTTCGGCTGATGGCGAAATCCTTTGGAGAAGTGAAGTTTCCGAATCACCGATGAGTGATGTCTTTGTGGTAGATGCCTTGAAAAACGGTCAGCAGCAGTTCGTTTTCAATACGTCGAATTTCATTTATCTGGTTGACCGCAACGGCAATTCCATGGACGGTTTTCCTGTAAAATTACTCTCCAAAGCCTCCAACGGACTTTCGGTTTTCAATTATTACGATTCATCTGATTCACGCCTTGTTTTGTGTGGCGAAGACCGTTTCGTCTACAATTATGACTTGAATGGCAATGAAACGGAAGGCTGGAACCGTCACCGCACGGATGATAGGGTGCTGAAACCTGTGCAACATTTAGTAGCTGATAACAAGGACTTTATCATTGTTACGGATGAACGTGGTGCCATTCGCATTTTGGACCGTCAGGGCAGAATTAGAATTCCATTGACTGACGAGTTGAAGAAATCGCAAGGCGCTGATTTTTATGAGAATAAAACCAACCGTAAGGGCATAATCCTGACTTCGGACGACAAAGGCGATTTGCTTTATATTTCGTCGGAAGGCAAATTGGCGCGTACTGATTTCGGCGATTTCTCCGGTAAGCATTTCTTTTTATACGAAGACTTCAATTCCAATCAGGATCCTGATTTCATCTATTTGGATGGCAAGAACCTCTGGGTTTTCGACCGTTTCAAGAACATTCTTTTTGAACATGCTTTTGATATGGAAATCAATACGAAGCCAGTCTTTTTCAACATCTCCCGCAATAAGCGTATGTTAGGCATCGTTTCTGAAAATGCCCGTGAAATTTATCTCATTGACAGTAAGGGAAATATGTCGGTCAGTTCGGGTTTGGTAGGCGAAACACCATTCGCCGTTGGCAGTCTTCACAATAATAATGAAGTGGTTTTTTGATCTTTACAACCCGATCATCACGCCGAGCGCATCCGCCTACTGGAACTATGGCAGCCAGCACGGCAACGATCCTTCGGTCCTGTACTTCTCGTTTGGCCTCTCGCATGATTTCGAGCCGATTGAGAAGTTGACGATTACTCCGTCCGCTTCGCTCGGCTTCGGCGACAATGCCTGGAGCGGATATGTGACGGGCGAGTCGGCCGGCACGGAGCTGACGGATTCGACGATCGGCGTCGCGGCCGCGTACGCCATCACGGACAACGTCTCCGTCGGCGCGCAGATCAACTACACCTGGATCCCCTCCCACACCCTGCGTCACCTTGACTACATGGGCTGCGGCAAGGACCAGCTGGTCTGGGGCGGCGTGAACTGCACGTTCTCGTTCTAACCCCCGCGTCTGATCGATCACTTCAACTTGCAGGCCCCGCATCTAGACCCCGATGCGGGGCCTGCTTTTTTCCCCGCGCGAGTTTTCCAACCACCAGGAACTGTCCCACGATCCAGCGCTGCCCAGCAGGAAGCCGCTTGAGCGTGACCGTCACGGTGTGTTCGCCCCAGACCTGCTCGGGGAGGTACCAGAAGCGCGAATAGATGTGGGGTTCGAGCGTACGACGGCGCAACAGCGTGAACGGTTTTCCGCCATCCACCGAAACCTCAAGCTCCATCGGCTCCTCGCGACTCTGCGGAATATCGCTGAAGCCAATCGTATTGCCCGTCCACTTCAGCGTGACCGACGTGCCCTCGCGGTCGGTCCACACGCCGCCGCGCAGCATGCGGTGCGTGCGCCCGTAGGTCGCCCGGTAGACAGGATCCTTCGCCAGGTCGACGGGCTTCCAGATCTCGCCCTTCAGCACCTCGGCGCTTGGAACGAGTTCCGCGGCCAGCCACGCGCTCTTCGACAACGGCGGCGGCATCTGATGAGTCCTGGCGGAACCAGACGCCGGGAAGATTTTTCCCTCCATCGAGCGGGCGACGACGTCACGATAGATCTCATGCCCCTCCTTCACGGGATGGCATCCGTCGCGCGAGAAGACCAGCACGCCGTTCTCGTCCGCCTTCTTCGCGTCCGGCTTCTCCACGAACTTTCCCGTCTTGGGATTGACATACCCGAAGCCCGTCGCCGGATATTCCGGCTTGATGCCGATCGTGACGATCGCATCCGTGCGCTTCGCCTTCGCAATCGCCGTGGAGACGGCCTTGCGGAACTTTTCCGGATTCGTCACCATCTGGTCGGACGAGAAGAAGCC
>CALGBV010000181.1 GCA_937884015.1 uncultured Bacteroidales bacterium | reverse complement strand
TAAGAATTGAGAAAGGCCGGAGACAATGTCTACGGCCTATTATTTTGCTCTATCTGATTTCTCTTTTCAAATTCTTTTTATATTTGTTCTGGATTTTATTAGTCTCCCGAAGTCAAAATGAAAAAGAATGCAGAAGACCCAGTTGATATAGAAGAAGAAAAAACTTTTGAAAAGCCTTATTATAAAGCTAAAACCAAACTTACTAGGAACATACACTTTAATTATCAATTCATTAATGAATCAATAATTAAAGTGGCCCATAATCGGGCTTTTAGGTTATTCATCTATTTCGTATACTCCATAGACAAATACCATGGACTATGTTAGACCGGTCTGTTATCAAGTATTGTAGTCAAGTCACGCTAATGATTAATCGCTATTTAATGATTAATCACTATATGCTTTTTTAATTAGTATATTTTAAACATTTACTATGCGTTTAAAATCATCGTTCTTTATTCTCTTTTATTTTTATTGGTTTATTTAATCTTCTTCTTTCTATTTTACCCTTTTGGATATTTTATTACCCTTTTTTATTTCGAGATGTACCTTTACTGGTATAATTATATTGGTTGTTCTTATGCTTTCAACTTCTCCTATTAAAGCATCGTCTTTTATTAAAGCTCCTTCATTTTGTTTCTGTATTTCTAATGCATATCTTTTCATTATATTAAGTGAACCATTTACATCAGCATTTACTTGTTTCTTTTCTGCTGTAATATATAAACCTCTCTTCTTTCTACTTCCTAGATATTTATCATGATGTTCTATTGTTTCATTATCATAAAATGAACATTTGATTTCATTTTCTTCTTTTGCTATTTGTGTGCATAAATCCAAAGCTAATTTTAAATTGCCTAAGAAAAGGAAACATTGAAGCTTATAATTTTTTACTAAGATTTCTTGTTCTTTGTTATTTGTTTTTATTTCATTTAAGTAAAAAATGGCTTCTGTGAATCTTTGATTTATTATTAGGCAAAATATTAAATTCATATAGGAACGAAAATAGATGATTTCTTTTGGATTATTTTTTATTAGAAATACTGTTTTCTTAAAACTGGTTATGGCTAATTCTGAGATTTTTAAATGAGAATTAGAAACTATCAAAAACGACAATTTCGTACTAATTAACAAAATCTTTTAAAGTATGAATAAAAGATTGCCTCGTTCGGCATGAGTATAAAGTATTTTAAAGGGTTTTTCTTTTAGAAAAATCTTTTTTTGTTGCAAAAAATCAAAAGTTTGCGCACACATTCAGAATAAATTTATATTTTTGTGCAATTTTAAAATAAGTAATAGAAATGAAGAAAGTAGTTTGTTTACTTGGTCTGTTCCTCTTGTTTGCAGGGGCAGTGAAAGCTCAGGAAGTCAGAAATGGCGCTGAAATCGAATTTGAAAAAACCGTCCATGATTATGGCAACGTTCCTTACAACGGCAATGGCGAATGTGAATTCCGCTTCACCAACACCGGCAATGAACCTCTGATTGTGCAGAAACCAAAGTCAAGCTGCGGCTGCACCATCCCGACATGGCCTAAGGAACCTATCCTCCCAGGCGAATCGGAAGTCATTAAGGTAACTTACAGAACAAATCGTCCGGGCACCATTAACAAGACCGTGACAGTCACCTCGAATGCCGTTCAGAATGGCACCGTCGTCCTTCGCATTAAGGGCACCGTGATGGATCAGCCTGCTGAGGCAATGCCTGAAAATAACTTCGGTTCAGGTTCACCTGTCAACAACAGATAAATCATTAAATAATCAATTAAAAGCTGTCTAATTATTTAGATGGCTTTTTTAATTTCAAACACCTATAATATAATCTTATGCCACAAGTATCTAAAAAAGGTCAGGTTATGCCTGCATCGCCTATCCGCCGACTCGTCCCTTATTCAGACGCAGCCAAGGCAAGAGGCATCAAAGTCTATCATCTTAATATTGGTCAGCCTGACATCGAAACGCCACGTTTCGCTCTTGAAGCGTTGAATGATTACCGCTGGAAAGTGTTGGCTTACACACATTCAGCAGGTGAAGCCTCAACGCGTAGAAAGATGACCGAATACTATAAAAAGTGGGGAATCGATGTTACGGAAGATGAAATCATCCTCACCAATGGTGGCTCTGAAGCCATTCAGTTTGCTTTTGGCGTTTGCCTTGATGCTGGCGATGAAGTCATCATTCCTGAACCGTTCTATGCCAACTATAATGGTTTTGCCACTGAATCTGATGTGGTCGTGAAACCTATCATGTCGTTCATTCACAGAGGTTTTGCGCTTCCTTCAATTGAAGAGTTCGAAAAAGTCATCACTGAAAAGACTAAGGCCATCATGATTTGCAATCCTAACAACCCTACGGGTGCCGTTTATTCGGAAGAGGAATTGCATCAATTGGCTGAACTTGTGAAGAAATATGACCTGTTCCTGTTTGTTGATGAAGTGTATCGTGAATTTGCTTACGATGGCAAATTTGTGTTCCCTGCCTTGAATCTGGGCATTGACGATCATGTCATCATGTTCGACTCGGTTTCAAAGCGTTACAGTGCTTGCGGTGCCCGTCTCGGCATGTTTGTCTCCAAGAATAAGGAAGTGATGAAGGCTGCCATGAAATATGCTCAGGCCCGTTTGTGCCCGTCAGCTTTCAGCCAGGTCTTTGCTGAAGCAGCTGTCGATACTCCTGATGAGTATTTTGCTGAGGTTAAGAATGAATATTTGGCACGACGCAATTGCGTTGTGGTTGGCTTGAACGCTATTCCAGGCTGTTTCTGCCCAACGCCAAGAGGCGCTTTCTATGCTGTGGCACGTCTTCCCATTGACGACTCTGACAATTTCTGCAAGTGGTTGCTTGAAGAATTCAACTATAATGGTGAAACCGTGATGCTGGCTCCTGCCACTGGTTTCTATTCGGTTGAAGGTATGGGTAAGGATGAAGTCCGTATCAGTTACTGCCTGAAGGTCGAAGACTTGCAGGCTGCATTGAAATGCCTTGAAGAAGCCTTGAAGGTTTATCCTGGCAGAATGCATTTTTAATTCTGTGTAAATTATGACATGCCGCCGTTGTAAATCACAATGGCGGCATTTTTATTAGATGGATTATTATGAAAATCAAAAATATAGGCTTGTTGCCGAAAGTCATCGTTGCCATTATTCTTGGCATCGCGTGTTCATTTTTCTTCCCGACTTGGTTGGTGAGGATTTTCGTTACTTTTAATGGGATTTTCGGAAATTTTCTGAATTTTATCATTCCGCTCATTATCATTGGTTTGGTTGCTCCGGGTATTGCCGAATTAGGTAAAAATGCAGGTCGTTTGCTGTGGATAACCGTGGCTTTGGCCTACGGTTCAACATTGATTTCCGGATTTTTCTCCTATTCTGTAAGCAGTACGGTGTTCCCGAATTTCATACAATCGGGTTCGGTTGCCGATTTAAGCAGCATGACGAAAAATGCGGTGGAGCCATATTTCACCATCGAAATGCCACCTTTGATGGAAGTTATGACAGCTTTAATTTTGGCTTTTGTTTTGGGATTAGGTCTCGCAGCTGTGAAAGGCGATACTTTCAAGAATATTCTTATTGAATTCCGTGATTTGGTCAACATGCTGATTGCCAAGGCAATCATTCCGTTGTTTCCGATTTATATCTTTGGCATTTTCATGAAAATCTGCGTTGAAAGTGAAATTGGTTTTATATTGAGCATCTTCCTCAAGGTAATCCTCATAATCTTTGCCATGACTGCCGTGTTGTTGCTGTTCCAGTTTTGTGTGGCCGGAATTGTCGCAAAGAAAAATCCTCTCAGGTGTTTGGTCAACATGTTGCCGGCGTATGTTACAGCTTTAGGAACGCAATCGTCGGCAGCCACAATTCCGGTTACCTTGGCTCAGGCAAAGAAAAACGGTGTGAATGGTGACATTGCTGGCTTTACGGTTCCGCTTTGCGCTACCATACATTTGGCTGGCAGCATTTTAAAGATTGTAGCATGTTCCTATGCCATCGTGTTGATGAACGGCATGACATTAGGTTTAGGGACTTACGCGGGCTTTATCTGTATGCTGGGCATCGTAATGGTTGCAGCTCCGGGAGTTCCTGGCGGTGCCATTATGGCGGCATTAGGTGTGTTGAGTTCGATTCTTGGCTTCACGCAAGATATGCTCGGCCTGATGATTGCCTTGTACATCGCTATGGATAGTTTCGGAACGGCATGCAATGTAACAGGCGATGGCGCCATCGCTTTGATTGTGAATGCCATCAATGAAAGGAAAATGAAAAAAGAAGCGGCTTAATACATCAAGTATTTGCTTCGAGTCTTCATAAATGCATCAATTTCGGCTTTCCAGCTGGTGCGGATTGTATCGGTTGAAAGGCCTTGCTCGATTTGGTTGCGGAGTTGCTTGTCGCCTGAAAGCAAATGGAAATAGTTAGTGAAGAAATCCTTGTCGCTGAGTTGCTGGTAGGCTTCGATGATCCATTCCAAATGCAATTGGTTGACGTTATAGGCGTAGCCATGCGCAAACTCAACAAGGTTTTCGCCACGGCAGCGCTGGCCTTCCAACAAGGGCTTTGATGCGCCAGAGGTGCTTTTGGGCGTAAAACTATACTCGCCGCGCATATTCGGATGACCGAAAATCTGGAAAGGCGTTTCGGTGCCGCGTCCCACGCTGACGATGCTGCCTTCGAAGAAGCAGAGGGTGGGATAGAGGTAAACTGATTCCCAATTGGGCAGGTTGGGCGATGGCTTTA
>CALGBV010000180.1 GCA_937884015.1 uncultured Bacteroidales bacterium | reverse complement strand
CCAACTTGCGCTGTCAGCTGGTCATCGACCAAAGTTCGAGCATGTGCTTTCCGGTACGACAAAAAATTGATTTCGAGCATCCTAACAAATTGTTTTTCTCTGTCTATGCTGCAGCATCCTTGATGGAACTGATGCGCCGCCAACGCGATGCAGTAGGTTTGGATTTGTTTGATGAGACCATCGCCTTTCACGAAGCGGCTAAGTCATCTGCCGTGCACAACAAACTTATCTACAGTCAGTTGGAAGGCTTGATTGAAAACTACGACAAGACCAAGGCCAAGACGACATCAACGGTGCAATGCCTGCATCAGATTGCTGAAATGACGCATCGCCGCAGCCTCGTGGTGATTTTCACCGACATGCTCGACAACATGGAGGATTTCAACAAGATGTTCGATGCTTTGGAACACCTAAAATACAATAAGCATGAGGTGATTTTGTTCCACGTTTACGATGGCGACTTGGAGCAGAACCTTGATTTTGAAAACCGCCCGTATCGTTTTGTCGATTTGGAGTCGGGCGAGACCTTGAAACTCAATCCCGTTGAGGTCCAGGAGACTTACAGAAGACTGATGGCCGAGCGCAAGGAAGCCATTCTGCGGCATTGCTATCAGTATCAAATCGATTATGTGGAGGCTGATATCAATAAGGATTACAACCAGATTCTTACCAGTTATCTCATCAAGCGCAGCAAAATGGGTTGAGGTTTTTGAAAAAGCCTTATCTTTGCTGAAAATTATTCCATTATGCGCCGTTTTATTTCCTTGATTATATGCGTTTTGTTTGGGCAATTGCTTGTCGCTCAGACGAAAACAACACTTATTAAAGGTCAAATTGCCGATGAGAGCGATGCTCCGATTCTTTATGCTTCTGTTGTCCTTAAAAACGAGAACAATGCTGTTCAGGCCGGTTCAATGTCGAATGATGAAGGTCGTTTTCAGTTTAAAGGAGAGTTCTTTGGGAAATATAAACTGATAATCAGTTATATAGGTTATGGCAATCAGGAAGTGGAAGTGGTTTGCGACGGCAAAAAGACTGTGGATGTTGGAAAAATCGTCATGAAAGAACTTATACATCAAATCGATGAGGTGTATGTGACGGGGGAGAGACTGCCGAAAACCGTTTCGGTGGACAAGACGAGTATCAATCCGGCGGCAAATATGAGTTCGGCGACGGGGTCGGTGTTGGAAGTGTTGCGCTCTGCGGCTTCGGTCAGCGTGGATAATGACGACAATGTCTCCATTTGTGGCAACAACAATATCCTGATTCTTTTGGACGGCATTCCGACGACGGTTGGCAGTCTCAACAGTATCCCGGCTGCCAATGTGCAAAGCATTGATATCGTGACAAGTCCGGATGTGAAATACGATTCAGAAGGCACAGGCGGCATCATCAATATCATGTCGAAAAAGCAGATTGGGACAGGCCTGAACGGGATGGCTTCGTTCAATTATGGTTTCAATGGAATGATGAACGGGAACTTGGCTTTGAGTTACAGCAAAAAGAAATGGAGCCTTCGTTTCAACTATAATGGAAAATATGAAAAGGATTTGATTAACAGTACTTTGAACCGTGATTTCTATCAAGGCGGGAATAGTATTCATCAAATTATTGCGGCCAATCGCACGACCAGCAATCAGGTTTTTGGCGCAAATGCGATTTATCGCGCTTCGAAGAAGAATATCTTCACTTTGGATGCCAAACTGATGCTGCCACGACTGAATAATGTCCAGAATTTTGAGAACCATTATGCTTATTCGCCCTTGTTGTATCGCACCACCGACATCAGTTTCAACCGCGTGATGTTTGAGGGTTCGTTGGCCTACAAACATGTTTTCATTCCTGAAAAAAGTGAAATGAGCGTGCTGGCATCGGTTTCAAAAATCAAAGGGGACAGACCTTCATTCTATTATGAAAATGAGCAGCTTGTGCAGAAATCCGTTTCGGGTGGAAGCCCGTTTATTACAGCCTTGCAAGCCGATTATATGCAGAAGGTTGGCAAAGGAAAAATGGAGACGGGTGTGAAGATGATGGTGCGTCAAAACAACATCAACCACAAGTTTTATGAGTACGATACGATTAATAATGTGTGGGTTTATTCCCAGTACTTCAGCAACGATTTGCGCCATCGCGAATACATTCCTGCCGCTTACGCAATGTATTCTTCAAAACTGACTGAAAGACTGTCGTTTAAGGCTGGATTGCGCTTCGAATACAGCGTGACGACCTTGCATAGCGACAAGCAGCAATTGGACACCTTGAATCGCAGTGCTTTCCTTTCGCCTAATCTTTTCTTCAATTATCAAATCTCAGAAACACAGTCGCTTTCGTTGGGGTTTTCGAGAAGAATCACGCGCCCGACTTATCCGCAACTCAATCCATACATCAATTTGATTGACAATCAGACCTACGAAACGGGCAATATCAACCTTTTGCCAGAGACTTCCAACAAGGTGGATTTGGGTTATTCTCTGGTCTCAAAATATCTCAATGTCAATGCAAACGCCTATCTGAATTACATTCAGAACTACATTTCGCAAGTCGCCCTGATGAACGGTAACACATTGGTTTTAACTTATATCAATGGCGATTTCGACCGAAAGACCGGCCTTGAATTATTGCTGCGTCTGAAACCTGCCCAATGGCTTTCCGTCGATTTGAACAACAATGTGTATTACACGAAGACGAGCGGCACATTTGAAAATGCCGACATCAACAATCAGGGTTGGGTGAACAGTTTCAATGCTTCTGTGAATGTCAAGCCGTTGAAAGGCACTGATTTGCAGATGCAGTTTTATTACATTACGCCACAATATTTCCCGCAATTCCAGACCCAGCCCATTTATTATGCCAATGTCGGTGTGAAGCAGGTCTTGGTCATGGAAAAACTATTTGTGACGGCCATGTTCACTGATGTCTTCAACACGCGCCGTTGGGATATTTTCTCCGATAACGCCATTTACAATCTGGTCAACAATAGCAAAGGCAAAACGCAAATGTTCTGGTTAGGAATCACTTATAATTTCAATTCCTTCAAGCCGGGCGCGGCAAAAGCCAAGAAAGAGGAGGAAGACAGAAGCATGATTCGCTTGGGCGAGTAGTGCTTCAAAAAAACGGGAAGCAATCATTTTGAGACTTTCTGTCTGCTGAAAATCACCCAAAGCACGATAGGTGCGCCAATCAAGGCCGTGACAGAGTTGATAGGCAGACTGCCGTCGAAACCAGGCAGACGCGAAATGAGGTTGCAAAATAGGGCTAAGTCCATGCCAATCAATGCGGTGGCGGGAATCAGGACGAAATGGTTGCTGCTCTTGAAAAGAAAACGCGCCAGATGCGGAACCGCCAAACCTAAAAAAGCAATTGGGCCGCAAAAAGCCGTGATGATGGCCGTGAGAAATCCCGAAACCAGAATGGTCATCATGCTGCAACGCTTGATGTTGACGCCTAAGTTCTCGGCATAACGCTCGCCTAAAAGCATTAGGTTGAGGTTTTTGGATAAGAGAAAAGCCAAAATTGCGCCGACAATGACGGTGATACTCAGGAAAGGCAACTGCGCATTGCTGACGGATGAAAAACTCCCTAATCCCCAGATGACAAAGGCATGGACGTCTTCTTTTTGACTGAAGAACTTCAACACATCGGTGATGGAACCAGCGATGTAGGCAATCATGATGCCTACCAGAATCAGGCTGACCATATTACGCAGCTTTGCACTGAGAGCCAAAATGAGCAACAAGACTAGAAATGCCCCGGCAAAAGCGGCAAGCGAAACACCTAATGTTGACCATAATGCGCTTTGACTGAGTGCAATGCCGCTGAAACTCCCTGCCAAAAGTACGACCAAGGCCACACCCAAACTCGCCCCGCTGCTGATGCCCAAAATGGAAGGATCGGCCAACGGATTGCGGAACAAAGTCTGCATCAACAGGCCGGAAATGGATAAGCCGATGCCAGCCAAAAGTGCCGTAATGGCCTGTGGCATACGGTATTCCATAATGATGGAACGGTATGTATTATCCTCGCCGTGAAACACCGCTTGACAAAAATCCTGAAAAGGAATGGAAACGGAACCCAACAGCAGATTGAGGGCAAACAGCACCACGCCAATCAGCAGGATGCTGATGGGAATGAGGATGTTGCTATGGTTGACGTGTTGTGCCATTGGTTTGAAAAAGTGGTCAAAGATAGGGAAATTAATGGTCGGTTTTGTTTGGGATGACAAAAAACATTTATGGCAGCTTATTTCGTAATCACTACCGTCTTTCTTCATCTATATCATTTGTTTTTCCAACCATGGTCATAAAAAGATAGCACCCATTGTTCATTTCAATGACTTGTTCAAGTCAATCGAATAACTTGCCTAAGTCAATGCAATGGCTTGCCCAAGTCATTTGAGGCAGACCTGGGCGGTTTTTATAAATGATTATTGATTCATTTTTGGAAAATTGCGTTTACAATGAAAAAGATTCTTATTTTTGCGGATGAAATCAGATGATGTGATGTTGTTTGAAATTTATATAAAATATTCATTTGTAAATTTATATATGCCTGAAGCAGTATGTAATGATCTTTCATTATTATATGAAGCAACAGGATTGCAAACACCATTTGTAACGCCAATATAATCTTTTCCAATTAATGTTTGAACTATTGTTGATGTTAGTGAATTCTGAACTTCACTTTTTAATTCTTTGCTACCTTCTCCAATTAGCAAAATGTTAAGTACAACAATAC
>CALGBV010000179.1 GCA_937884015.1 uncultured Bacteroidales bacterium | reverse complement strand
CAAGGGCATCTCCAACTGCAATAAGAGATGACATGGAGAAAAGCAAGGGATGACACGGAGGCGGTGATGCCCAGAGTACTGACAGAACCAAGGGCGACGCGCGAAAATACAAACCAAACGGCTAAGACTTACGGCGAATTGTGTTTGCAAAAATCAGTGCGCAATTCATGCGAAGCATTCAAAATTTCTGCAAATCAGCGGCTTTAAAACATCCCTATAGTAACAAACAATAAGAGCAGCAGGTTTTTCACTTGCTGCTCTTATTCGTTTACAATCTGTAAAACAATCGTTTACACCGTTGTTTCCTCAATCACTTTTGTTCCCATTGGGATGACGTTGATGACGATTTCTTGTTTTTCATCGTCAAGGTCGATTGAGATGACGTCGCCGATGTGCATGTCTGAAGTGATGATCTTTTCTGCCAGTTCATCCTCAACATATTGTTGGATGGCACGCTTCAGCGGACGTGCACCATATTGTTCGTCCCAGCCCTTTTCGGCAATGAAATCCTTGGCCTTGGCTGTGAGTTCAAGACGATAGCCCATTTCCTCGACACGCTTGAAGACATTGCGCAATTCGATGTCGATAATCTTGTGGATGTCAGTCTTTTCAAGTGAATTGAACATTACCACATCATCAACACGGTTGAGGAACTCAGGAGCGAAAGTACGGCGCAAGGCATTTTCGATGACGCTTTGCGAATATTCGTTCTTGGCATTTTTCTTGGCTTCGGTGCCAAAACCGACACCCATTCCGAAATCCTTCAACTGGCGAGAACCAATGTTGGAAGTCATGATGATGATGGTGTTCTTAAAATCGACCTTACGGCCAAGACTATCCGTCAGCTGGCCATCGTCAAGCACCTGAAGCAACAGGTTGAACACATCGGCATGAGCTTTTTCGATTTCGTCCAAAAGCACGATGGAATAAGGCTTGCGGCGCACTTTTTCGGTGAGCTGACCGCCTTCTTCGTAACCCACATAGCCGGGAGGCGCACCGACGAGGCGCGAGACGGCGAATTTTTCCATGTATTCACTCATATCAATGCGGATAAGCGCATCTTCCGAATCAAAGAGATATTTGGCCAGAACCTTCGCTAAATACGTCTTGCCGACGCCAGTAGGGCCAAGGAAAATGAACGAACCAATCGGGCGGTTCGGGTCTTTCAGTCCGGCACGGTTACGGCGGATGGCCTTCGTCACCTTCTTGATGGCTTCGTCCTGACCGATGACAGTGCCTGCCAATTCGGTTTCCATACTCATCAGGCGGTTGCCTTCGTTTTGGGCGATGCGCTGCACAGGAACGCCTGTCATCATGGCCACGACTTCGGCAACATTCTGTTCCGTAACTTCTTGACGGTTTGAGGTGGCGTTGTCGTCCCAAGCTTTCTTGGCTTTCTCAAGTTTGTCCAAAAGTTTCACTTCTTCAGCGCGATACATGCCTGCTTCTTCGAATTTCTGCTCGCTGATGGCGGCTTTCTTGTCCTTGCGGACACTTTCTATTCGCTGCTCCAATTCCGTGATTTCGGCAGGAACATCAATGTTCTTAATGTGAACTCGCGCACCGGCTTCATCCAAGGCATCTATGGCTTTGTCGGGCAGATGACGCTCGCTCATGTAGCGGTTGGTGAGTTTCACGCAGGCTTCGATGGCTTCGGGCGTATAGCGCACCAAATGATGGTCTTCGTAACGCGACTTGATGTTGTTCAGAATTTCAACTGTTTCTTCCGGCGTTGTCGGTTCGACCAGAATTTTCTGGAAGCGGCGTTCCAATGCGCCATCCTTTTCGATGTACTGGCGGTATTCGTCAAGGGTGGTGGAGCCGATGCACTGCAACTCGCCACGCGCTAAAGCAGGCTTGAACATGTTGCTCGCATCGAGGCTGCCGTTGGCATTGCCTGCGCCGACCAATGTGTGGATTTCGTCGACAAAAAGAATGATATCAGGGTTCTTTTGCAACTCGTTGAGAATAGCCTTGATACGTTCCTCAAATTGACCACGGTATTTCGTGCCGGCCACCACTGAACCAATGTCGAGCATGACGACGCGTTTATTAAATAAGGTGCGTGGCACGCGATGTTGCGTGATGCGGATAGCGAGACCTTCGGCAATGGCCGACTTGCCCACGCCAGGTTCACCAATCAGAATCGGGTTGTTTTTCTTGCGGCGACTGAGAATCTGAGCAATACGTTCCAGTTCGCGCTCGCGGCCAACGATAGGGTCTAGGCGGTTTTCTTCGGCGGCTTTGGTCAAATCGCGACCGAAATTATCCAGAACCGGTGTCTTGCTCTTGATGTTGCTGCTTTTTTTGGGGCGTTCCTTGCGGATTTCGTCCATGATGTCGTCGTCATCATCGTCATCGTCGTTGAAAATGCTGTTCGTCACATCTTCATCTTGCTTTGGTTCAGGATTTTGCGGTTCTGCAGGTGTGTTTTTTCCTGTCATGGCATAATATTTCAACAGTTCCTGTTTGAAATTGTCGTAAGTGATGGCTTCAAACTCCAGATTCTGTGAAATGATGTTGTTCTTTTCGTGCAGAATGGCCAGCATAAGGTGTTCGGAATGAACAATTTCGCTATGAAATTCCTTGGCAATGATGTAAGTGAATTTCAGCACACGTTCAGCCTGTTTGGTTAAAGGAATGGCCGTCATGGTGTCCTGAACCGGATTGCTGGTTTTCACCGATGCTTCCAGTTTCTTAGTGAAGATTTCAAGGTTTAGGTTCAGGTTTTCCAAAATTTTGATGGCACAGCTGCCGCCTTCGCGCAACATGCCTAAAAATAAATGTTCCAACCCCACGTAAACATTTCCTAACCGTTTCGCTTCATCATGGCTAAGTGTCAAAATGTCACGAACCCGAGGAGAGAATTTTGCATCCATATAGTGTTATTTTATTGGTTATCAAATCAATGAATATACTGACAGCAGCTTTTGCATCTCGTCAGTTTTTCACGGCAAAAGTACTAACAAAAATCACTCCACGCCACCTAAACTGACAGATTATCAAAAAATGAATAAAATGGAGTCTAGACTGTCTGGAAGAATATAAAAAAGATCCCAATCCTTATTTATTGAATAACATACTTTCCAAAGTAAATAAAAAATGTGCTTCAGATCAGTTTGTTTCAGATGTTTACAGTGTTTTTGAATCCGAACCCGAAAATGTGAATAAGGTATTGCTTGCAAGGATACTGATAAAATCAGGTTATAAGGATACTTTTTCTGTTTTAAGTGCAATATTTACGCCCGAAAATTATGAAAACATTGTGCGTATACTTTATTATTTCATAAATTATTTCAAAGACCATAACTATAATAGAAACAGTTTAATGAAGGATTCACAGAAGTATTATTCCATGCTTGTCAGAATCATGAAGTACTATGAAACCGCAAATAAACGAGAATATTTCGAGGAATGCTTTGAAATGACAGTTATGAATCCCCTCTTCAAGGCAAACGATATTATTGGTTTCCTTACTTCTGATGATGAAGAAATTGTCAAATATCTGGCAGAAGATTACCATAGCCAGGAGATCGGTGATCGTGTTAAAAAGTATATTGAAAATGCACAAATCAAATATGAAAAAATTAAGCACAGAGATACATTATAAATGTATTTCTGTGCTTTTTTCATAACCTTTAAAATTACGAATTCGGAACTTTCTTTGTCAGTTATTTCATCTTAAGAATTCTTTTCATAATCAATTCTTACCAGTCATTTTCATAATATTA
>CALGBV010000178.1 GCA_937884015.1 uncultured Bacteroidales bacterium | reverse complement strand
TGAGGACTACGCTGCTGGCCAGGCCTTGTTTGGCAACGTGTGTGACGGCGGTGTCATTAAGAACCTCACCGTCGAAGGCAGCGTGAAGGGCATCGGCCTTAATGCCGGTATTTGCGTTGTATTGAATAATGCTACGATGAGCAACTGCCATAATGAGGTGAATGTTTCCTCTTATGATGACCCATACGATGCAGGTGCGGCTGGCGTTTGCTACCGTAATAATTATGGCACCATAACCAACTGCTACAATACAGGCAACATGTATGGCTATTCGGCGAGTGCAGGTATTTGTGTGTACAACAATGGCGAAATCAGTGACAGTTACAATACAGGTAATATTACTTTATCCGAAGATGAAAGTATTGCCGCTGGCATCTGTAATGAAAATAATGGAAGTATTACCCATTGTTACAATTTGGGAAAAGTAACGGCATATAATGCTGGCGGTATCTGCCAATATGCTGATTATTATTCCGAAATCAGCAACTGCTTCAATGCAGGTAAACTCAGCGGTAGATTTGTTGGCGGCATCTGTCAATATGTTAATGAGTCTGAAATCAGCAACTGCTTCAATGCAGGTGAACTCAACGGTGAATATGTTGGCGGCATCTGCCAACAAAATCACTATGGCTCGATTTCCAACTGCTACAACATCGGAATGATCACCTATGATAATTTGGCCGATGCTATTTGTCAAGGTGGAGTTGGTGGCTCATTCACGCATTGCTATAACGACATGCAGATGGCCCCGGTGCCAGGCAATGACGATGAAATGGTGCTGACTTTGGCTCTGCTGGTTCCAAATCTCTTCGGAACCGACAATGGGTGGATTTACGAAGAAGGCTTCTATCCACGGTTGGACAACAGCGACTTGTCCGTATCTTACGCTGCGGCTGTCGTGTTGAGCGGCGAAGACGAAGATGACTATGAGGACAATTCTTTGGTCAGTGAGGACTTCTCCATCTGCACTTCCGAACAAGTGGAATGGACAATCACCCCAAGCACGAGGGTGCAATTGAATGGCGACGGTACGGTCACGCCACTGAAGAACGGCACGGTCACGCTCGCCGCCAAAGTCAATGGTGAGGCATATAAGACCGTCAAACTCTTCATCAAGGTAGGCGAGAACTGGGAAGGCGAAGGCACGGAAAACAATCCGTTCCAAATCAAGACTATGGACGACCTGGCACTCCTTTCGGATGAAGTGAGCAATGGCAATTCCTACGGACGCAATTATTTCAAGGTGATGAACGACATCGTCATTGAAGGTGAAGACGGCGCAACCGTCGATTGGCAGCCTGTCGGTTATCGTACTGAAGATTACGGATTCCCGTTCAGTGGCTACTTTGATGGCGACAACCACATTATCACCATGAATGTCAACACCTCGAATACGGAAGCTGTGACCCAAGGTCTTTTCGGATACCTTGAGAATGGCGTGATTACCAATCTGGGTGTTACGGGTACGCTGCAAAATGAAAATGCTCCAATGTGGGGCGAAATTGGTGGCATTTGCGGTGATGTGTCGTTTGGTCAAATATTGAATTGTTTCAGCAACGTGAACATTACGGCAACTGCTGCTGATGATGAGGTCGAGTTTATAACTGGTGGCATTTCCGCTTATGTTTATGATGCGGAAATAGTAAACTGCTATAATTCGGGTAATATCATTTGTTCTGGCGGTGAAAACACTGTGGGTGGCATTTCGGTCTATGCAGAATATTCGTCTTTGGTGAACAGCTTCAACGTCGGCCATTTGTCGGGTAACACTGTCGGAAGCGTTGTAGGATTCAATTATAACGCATGTATGGAAAACTGCTACTACGACAAGCAGATGAGCCCAGCATATGATGCATCCGCCACCGGCTTGATGACTGCTGACATGATGGGCAATGCCCTTAAGACTGCTTTTGGCACTACAGACTGGACTTTTGCCGAAGGGCTTTATCCACGGCTGAAGACCATGCAAGACTGCGATGCCGCCAAGGTGTCGGTGCTTCCTGTCTTCCTACAGTTTGGCCAGAACCTCGATGAGGTGATGGTCGGTTTCGAACTTGGCGCTGCATTGGAAGATGCAACGTGGTCGGTGCCAACCGACAATGGCATCCTGGCCATCAGAGGCAATACCGCTACTATCGTTGGCACTGGTTCGGTAGTCCTTACGGTCCAACTCAACGATGCCTATAAGGAAATGCTCGTGAATGTTGTGCCGATGCGCCCGAGAGAACTGGCCGTTTCCTTGAGTCACGCTGCCATCCTTTCATGGCTGCCAGGTGGCGATGAAACCGCTTGGGATTTGCAGTACAAGCTGCATGGCGATGCGGAATGGACCTCTGTCCTCGTGGAAAATGAACCGACATATACGATAGCCAACCTCGTGTCGGGTACTCAATACGATGCCCAGGTCGCTATCCATGAAGACGAGAATTGGGTTTCCGTCACCTTTGTCACTCCTTATTTTGTCGATGATGAACACAGCTTTGTCGAGGACTTCGAAAGCGGAACTTGCAAGTTCCAGTTCGTACAGACCATTGCGAACTCCAATTATTGGACAGTAGGCACGGATTGCCAGACTGAAGGAAGAAATAATGGAATGTATATCACCGATGGCAATGAATACGAGTACAACACGGAATTAACTTCCTTGTCGTACGCCTATGCACCAATCTATGCCGAAGCTGGTCCATGCACGATTTCCTACCAGTGGAAAAACTACGGCGAGCCAGGATATGATTATCTGCGTGTCCTCCTGGTGCCATACGAAGATGACATCGTGAATGGCATCAATAATTCTAGTTTCCCCGCTTCGTGGATCTCTTTGGAAAATGGTCGGGAACTAAGTTATAATAGCAATTGGACGGATGTCGAGAATCTCAGTTTCACTATTCCTGCTTCTGGCGCTTACAAACTGCTGTTTGTGTGGAAGAATGATTCTAGTTGGGGCGACCAACCGCCAGCGGCCGTTGATAACATTTCGATGCAGGTCCCTGTTTCTTACAGCATCAGCACGGTCGCACAGCTTGCCTATCTGGCAGACAAAGTGAATGAAGGCGACCGCGAAGGTTTCTACTGGTGCAATGCCGCAGGTGAATCCTTGGAAACCGGCGAGAAGATTCCTGCCGGCGCAAGCGAAACAATCTTCAAGTTGCAGAACGACCTTACCATTGCAGGCGAAAACGGCGAGGCGATCACTTGGGAACCTATTGGAAATGTTGATTTTGCCAACAACGTTGTATCTTCTTTCAGCGGCTATTTCAATGGTAATGGTCATGTTATCACAATGAATATCGAGGCAACCGATGCTGCATTTGTTGGCCTGTTTGGGGCAGTTGAGGGCGGCACGGTTACAAATTTAGGCGTAAGTGGAACGATGACAGCCGAAGTCACTTCGGGTGAGGGATGCTATGTGGCTCCGATTTGCGCTGGCGCTATGGAAGCAAACATTTCGAACTGCTTTAGCAATGTCGATGTTACGCTTTCCGTTGATGAAGAATTGGAAGGCATGTATGCCGTCGGCGGCATCTGTGCCATAAATGATGAATCCAGCATTTCCAACAGCTTCAATTCGGGCAATGTCGGTCCGCAGTACGGCTACGGCCGTTCTTACGGCTTCTCGGGGCGGCCCGTCTCAGATTAATAAATGCCAACTTTCCCAAGGCCTCCGGCCTCAGGAAAGTTGACAATTTAAAAAACTCAGAAGCATTACGCGCCGGCCCCGGGCCAGCGCGTGGT
>CALGBV010000177.1 GCA_937884015.1 uncultured Bacteroidales bacterium | reverse complement strand
ACTTCGCTAACGAAGTGGGTTATCCGCTCGTGATGAAGGGCGTGGGACCAGTCCACAAGTCAGATGTCGGTGGCGTGACCTTGAATGTCCGCAACATCGAAACCGTGGAAAAGGAATTCGACCGTTTGATGGCCATCAAGGACACTTACGCTGTTGAAATGTACCCAATGCTCGATGGTACGGAAGTTTACATCGGCGCTATCCGCGATGCTAAGTTCGGCCATCAGGTGTTCTTCGGCTTGGGTGGCATCTTCATCGAAGTCCTGAAGGATGTTCAGAGCGCCATTGCTCCGGTCTGTGTTGACGAAGCTAAAGACCTCATCACCAAGCTCCGTGGCTACAAGATTTTGCAAGGCGTCCGTGGACAGCAGCCTGTCAATGTCGACATTTATGCTGAGCAGGTCGCCCGCGTCAGTGCCCTTGTGATGGCAGCTCCTGAAATTGCCGAAATGGACCTCAACCCATTGCTCGGCAATCCGAAGAATGTTGTTGCCGTTGATGCACGCATTAGAATTGAAAAATAAGAGTTAGATTGCGAGACTGCGAGGTCACGGGACATCCGAGGTGTTGGTGTCTCGTGCCCTCGAAATCTCGCGTTCTCGCAGTCAAAAAATAACAAATATGATTACCGAAAAAGCCACCTATTATCTGGTTTATGCCGCTTTGGTTGCCGTCACTTTTTTGGCTGACCAATGGCTTAAAAAACCTGAAAAAAAGTATCGTACCCTTGGCTATGCCGTTAGTCTCGTGGCCGATTTCGCCATTTTGGGTTATGGCATGTACCTTTATTTTGTCAAGGGCGAAGACCAGACGGGTTTCATCCTCGGCAGCATCATTTTTGCCGTTTGCGTTTTGTGCCTGTTGGGCCGCTATTGGCAGAACAAGGAACTTGACAAGCGCAGAAGGCATGACAGCACAACACCAAAAGAATAGTCCGTTATGAAAAAATCAGATGTCATTACAATAATTGTGGTTGCCGCTGTCATTTGCGGCTTTGCTTTTATTCCAGGAGCTTGGAATTGGTTCAACACCACGACCGCCAATCACGGTTTGCTGATGAGTTTCTTTAAGTTTGCCATCCTCGGCACTTTCGGCGAGATGCTTTCCTTGCGTATTCGCGAAGGCGTTTACATGAAGAAAGGTTTCGGTTTATTGCCGAAACTGTTGATTTGGGGTGTGTTGGGCGTCGTCATTGCTTCGGCCATGACCATTTTCAAGACGGGAACGGTGGCTTTGCTCGATAAAGGTTTCCATTTTGATGGCAAGGCTGCGGCTTGGTTTGCCGGTAGTCTGAGCTGGGGCAAGTTCTTTGTCGCCTTGTGTGTCAGCGTATTGATGAATACCTTGTTTGCTCCTGTTTTTATGACATTCCACAAAATCACTGATATTCACATCGCTGAAACAGGGGGCTCTCTGAAGGGTTTCTTCGACAACAAATTGAAAATGCGTGAAACCATGTCGCAGAAAATCAATTGGGACACGCAGTATGGTTTCATTTTTGCCAAGACCATCCCGCTTTTCTGGTATCCGGCACATACCATAACATTTTTGTTGCCAGGTACTTACCAAGTGCTTTTCGCTGCCTTCCTCGGCGTTGCCTTAGGCGTGATTCTGAGCATTAAGAAATAACTGTAAAACATACGACTATGGTAATTTACAAATGGTTTCGCGGTCTCTTGAAGGCCTCCGCTTTGACGACTGTGATGTTCATCATGCAGGCTTGCTATGGCACGCCGCACGATTTCCAGGAAATTCGTGTTGCCGGAAAAATTATCGACAAGACGACATTGCAGCCGATACAAGGCATTGGCATTCAGGGATATGAAGGCACTTTTACGGATGAAAACGGATGTTTTTCGTTTTATACGATGGGGTATGGCGATTGCCAGAATCTCTCTTTCTTTGATAGCATCGGACGTTATGAACCGGTGAATGACACGTTGATTTGTGGTGATCTCACTAATATCACAATTGAAATGACACCTGTCGCCGAATAAAGGTGCTATGCTTCAGGCTTTTCACAACTATTTTCGAAAAAAAGAGACGCAACTTCACGAACTGAACTATCTTTTTTGGGAATGTACCCTCCGGTGCAATTTAAACTGTCTTCACTGTGGAAGTGACTGCTTAAAAACAGCAGGTACTCCAGATATGCCTCTAGC
>CALGBV010000176.1 GCA_937884015.1 uncultured Bacteroidales bacterium | reverse complement strand
GAATCGCCCAGCCGCCGGGTTTCAAAATGCGCTTGATTTCGGCAAAAGCCTTGTTCGCATCGCTCACATGCTCCAAAACATGGTTGCAGATCACCACATCAAAAGTATCGTCAGGCTGCTGAATGGCGGTGACATCCAAATGCAGGTCGGCAATCGGCGAGTCGAGGTCGGCAGTGGTGTAATCCAGGTTTTTCAAGGCACGGAAACGCTTGAGGAAAGGCTGCTCGGGCGCAAAATGCAAGACCTTCAAAGGCGCCGTGAAGAAGTCTGTCTTTTCTTTCAGATACAGCCAAAGCAGACGATGACGTTCCAACGACAAGCATTTCGGGCACAAACGGTTATCCATTGCCACGCCATAGCCGTAGGGCAAAAACTTGCGGAAATGCGAGCCGCAAACGGGACATTCCACCTTGTTGCCCCAATAGAAAGGGCGAATGAAAAAACTGAACACATAACTCAACTTGATGAGCCACTGACGCGGAAAAATGCGTGTAAAAAAAGCGATTAACTTCTTCATGATGCTACTTTTGTGTCGCAAAAATAAACAATTCTCTATATTTGCACCAAATTTATAAGCATGCAATTTTCAATCATCATACCCGTATATAACCGGCCGCAGGAAGTCGACGAACTTTTGGAGAGCCTTTGCCTTCAGACACTGAAAGATTTTGAGGTGATTGTGGTGGAAGACGGCTCAAGCGAGACCTGCGAAGACATCTGCAAAAAATACACGCAACGGTTAGACTTGCATTATTATTTCAAGTCGAATTCCGGTCCCGGCCCATCGCGGAACTACGGAGCGGAGCGCAGCCACGGCGAATACCTAATCATCCTAGACTCAGACGTTATCGTTCCAGAAGACTATCTCCAGATTATCCACAATGAATTAGCTGCCGAACCCGTTGACGCCTTTGGCGGTCCCGACAAGGCACACCCCTCGTTCACGCCCATTCAGAAAGCCATCAACTACTCCATGACCTCGTTTTTCACGACGGGCGGCATACGCGGCGGCGACAAGAAACTCGATAAATTCTATCCGCGCAGCTTCAACTTAGGCATCCGCAGAGACGTTTACGAAACATTGGGCGGTTTTGCGCCCATGCGCTACGGCGAAGACATCGACCTCAGCACACGCATTTTCAAAGGCGGCTATTCCTGCCGGCTTTTCCCCGAAGCCTTCGTCTACCACAAACGCCGCGTGAAATTCAGTTCGTTTTTCCGTCAGGTGAAACATTCCGGCAACGCCCGCATCGTGCTGAAAAAGAAATATCCCGACACTTTCAAACTGGTTCATTTGCTGCCTGCGGCTTTCGTTTGCGGCAACATCCTGCTGGTTCTCCTCGCCATATTCTGGTCGTGGCTTTGGTTGCTGCCCATTGGCCTATACATTATCATGGTGTTCATTGATTCGCTGCTGAAAAACAAGAATCTAAAGGTAGCCGCTTTATCCATCATTGCTTCCTATTGCCAACTTTTCGGCTATGGAATCGGATTCATTGAAATGTTCTTTAAAGACTTGTTTGGCAAAATGTAAATTTCCAACCAATAAAAGTTGTAAATTCGCAGCTTAAATTATTTGACATGGGAGGCCTACTATCAATATTACTTATCATCGTCCTGTTTTTCTATGCTTACAGTCTGATTATCAAGTTGATATTCAGGCACAAGATGAAGAAAATCGAAAAGGAAATGCACAAAAACGGATTCGATGAACCAAAAGAAAAAGAGCAAAAGATACACGTTGACCCCAACATCGGTGAATACACTGATTTTGAAGAAATTGAATAAAATATACCGACAATGAAAATATCACTCAAAAACAACAGCACGAAAAACGCATTTGGCATCATCATTGCCATTATCTGCTTCGCAGTCATCACCTTACTGTATTTCAGTCCGATTCTGGAAGGGAAACGCATCAAGCAACACGACATTGACATGAGCCGTGGCATGTCGCAGGAGATCATCGACTACCGCGAAAGCACCGGCGAGCAGACCCTTTGGACCAATTCGGCCTTCGGCGGAATGCCCGCATGGAACATTTCCGTGCGTCAGAAAGGCAACCTCACCGACCCTGTTTACAGAGGCCTTTCGTTAGGTTTCCCCCACCCTATCGGTTCCGTATTCATCAGCATGTTAGGATTTTTCATTCTCTTGATGGTGCTCGATGTCAACATCTGGCTCAGTTTTGCGGGCGCCATCGCCTACGGATTGACCTCCTATTTGTTCATAGTCATCGGCGCAGGCCATAATGCCAAAGCCATGGCCATGGCATACATGGCGCCGGTCTTGGCGGGCATCCTGCTCGCCTACAAAGGAAAATACCTTTGGGGCAGCATTCTGACTGCTTTCGCCATGGCATTCCAAGTCAGGACGGGACACTTGCAAATCACTTACTATCTGCTGCTTATCGTCATATGCCTCGTCATTGCCGAACTGATCAGCGACATCCAGGAGAAGAAGCTGGGGCATTTCTTCAAGGCCTCGGGCGCACTGGTGGTGGCATCCATTATCGGTGTCTTGACATTCTCCACGATTCTCTATGCAAACTACGAATTCGGCAAGGAAACCACGCGCGGCAAACCGGTTCTTACCCAAAACGACGGCAACCAGACCACAGGCCTCGACCGCGACTACATCACGCAATGGAGTTACGGCATTGGCGAAACCTGGAGCCTGATGATACCTAATGTAAAAGGCGGTGCCTCGGCCTACATTGGCAACGACAATCCCGCGCTTGCCGATGCCGACCCGCAGTTCCGCTCCAGCATCGCGCAAAGCAACGCCTATTGGGGCGACCAGCCCGGCACAAGCGGTCCGGTTTACGTTGGCGCCATCATTGTTTTCCTCTTCGTTTTGGGTTGTTTCACCGTGAAAGGCAAACTGAAATGGGCATTGCTCATTGCGACCATACTATCCATCTTGCTCAGCTGGGGAAAGAATTTCATGGGATTCACCAATTTCTTCCTCGATTTCGTGCCTGGCTACGACAAGTTCCGCGCCGTTTCCATGACCTTGGTCATTGCCGAAGTGTGCATGCCGCTGCTCGGCATTCTGGGCTTGGCCGAACTGGTGAAAGACCAGGAACAATTCAAGAACAAGGCAAAATACCTCTACATTTCGTTGGGCATTACCGCCGGTTTGTGCCTGCTGTTTTTCGTCGCCCCGAAACTTTTCTTCAGTTTCCTCAGTCAAGGCGAAGCCGAGCAGTTTGGCGAAATGATGTCAGGCAAAGATGGGGCTATCTATCAAGCCTTTGCTACACAACTTGAAAACGTGCGCGTGGCCATTTTCCGCAAGGACGCCATCCGCAGTTTCCTGTTCATCGTCCTTTCAGCCGTGCCGATTTTTCTCTACGGAAAAGGCAAACTGAAAGCCACACCTGCTTTCATTATTCTTGCCGCGCTGATTCTCATCGACATGGTTCCCGTCGACCGCCGTTATCTCAACAAAGACAACTTCATTGACAAACGCCAATACGAAAAGCCATTCACCGCATCGGCTGCCGACAAGGCCATTCTGAGCGACCCGAATTTGGACTACCGCGTCATCAACCTCACGAAGGATGTCTTCAACGATGCCAGCACATCCTATTTCCACAAGTCGGTGGGCGGCTATTGCGGTGCCAAGCTGCGCCGTTATCAGGACGTGATTTCGGAATATTTAGGAAATGAAGTCCGCAACTTCAATTCCATTTTCAAAAACGTCAAGACGGAACGCGACCTCGTTGAAAACATGGAACAGCAGAAAGTGCTCAACATGCTGAATACCAAATATGTGATTTACGACCCGAATTCCGAGCCTCTGCAAAACCCATGCGCATTTGGCAATGCCTGGAGCGTCAGCGACATCAATTGGGTAACTACCGCAAACGAAGAATTTGATGCCATCGGCACGACCGATGTCCGCTCGACAGCCATCATCAGCAAGGAATTTGAAGGCCAGATTGGCAACTATAAAGCGACCGACAGTCTCCCTGCACAAATTGCAATGACGGATTACCTGCCTAACAAGCTGACCTATCAATTCAACGCTTCGGAAGACAAACTTGTTGTTTTCTCCGAAATCTGGACCAAGCAAGGCTGGAAACTCTTCGTCGACGGCGAAGAGCAGCCATTGCTCCGCGCCAACTACCTGCTGCGTGCCGCCCTGATTCCAAGCGGCAGTCACGAATTAGTCATGCAATACGACATTAAGGCCTATCACACTGGCAACACCGTTGCTTTCATCAGCTCACTGATACTGATTTTAGGTCTCGTCGCCGCCCTTGTCATCACCTTTAAAAACAAGAAGAAAGCCGAAGCATGAAACGCGTGCTGATCATCACATATTATTGGCCGCCATCGGGTGGCAGCGGCGTTCAGCGTTGGCTGAAAATGTCGAAATACCTGCCCGAATATGGCTGGCAGCCGGTGATTTACACGCCCGAAAACGCCGAATATCCCGTTGAAGACCCTTCGCTGCTGCAAGACGTCACGCCTGACGCGGAAGTCATCAAGCGGAAAATCGTGGAGCCTTACAGTTTCTACAAGCAACTCTTAGGCATTAAGAAAGAGCAGAAAGTGAAAGTCGGGTTCATCAACGAAGGCGAACGCAAGCAAGGCTGGAAGGAAAACCTTTCGCTTTGGGTTCGCGGCAACCTGTTCATTCCAGATGCACGCTGCTGGTGGGTGAAGCCCTCGGTGCGTTTCCTGAAACGATACCTCAAGGAGCATCCCGTCGACGCCATCATCAGCACCGGCCCACCCCACTCCATGCACCTGATTGCCTTGAAGTTGCACAAAGCGCTCAACATCCCATGGATTGCCGATTTCCGCGACCCTTGGACAGAGATTGACTATTACGACCAACTGCACCTGACACCTCGCTCCGACCGCAAACAGCACCAATTGGAACACGAGGTGCTTACCCAAGCCGACCAAGTGGTCACCGTGGCTCCTGATGGAGCAAGACGGTTAGAAGTCCTTGGCGCACGCAATGTCAAGACCATTTACAATGGTTTCGATTGGAACGACGAAGACCAAGACACTGAAACACGGCCACAAAACGAGAAGTTCAACCTGACTTATATTGGCGTCCTGTCGAAGATACAAAACCCCGAAAATCTTTGGGAAGCCATCTGCGAACTCGTCGGAGAAAACGAATCGTTCGGCAAGAAACTGCAAATCAATATGATTGGTCAGATTGACCAATCGGTCGAGGCTGCCATTCGGAAAGCGAAGTTAGAGCAACACGTTGTTTTCAGGCCATACATTCCTCACAAGCAAGTCCTTCAGGAGCAACGCACATCCGATGTCTTGCTACTTTTGCTCATGCCCGAAAGCACGCCGAGAGCCAAGGGCCTGCTGACAGGCAAACTGTTTGAGTATCTATCTTCAGGCCGTCCCATACTTTGCATCGGTCCCGAAGACGGCGATGCCGCCCACATCATTGAAACGGCAAAAGCAGGTCGAACCATTGGTTTCGGCAAAAAGGAAAAAATGAAAGAGATCATCAAGGAACTTTTCAGTCAATACGAGACCGGGACACTGCAAGGCTGCGACAGTCAATCAATTGAAAAATATTCGAGGAAAGCCTTAACAGGCGAATTTGTGGAAATGATGGATAAAATCACCGACAATCATAGGACAAAAGTATGTCATTTGGTCAGCAAACACAAAATGAACGACATGCGTGTCTTTGAAAAAGAGTGTAAGTCGCTTGCGAAAGGAGGTTTTGACGTTACTCTTATTGGATTTGGGGGACAGGAAAAAGAAGAGACGATTGACGGAGTGAGGTGCATTTCACTTTACTATCCCATAAAAAACAATCTTGAAATATTGTTGAAACGCAACAGATTGACCTACGAAGCGGCCCTAAAAGTCGACGCTGAAATCTATCACATTCATGAACCGGAACTACTGCCCGTCGGCAAAAAACTAAAGCAGAAAGGTAAAATCGTCATTTTCGACAGCCACGAATATTACGGTTGGCAACTGCGCGACAACATTCACAAGATTAAGATTGTCAATGTTCCAGCATCATTCATGAAAACGATTGGCAACCTATACATGCGATATGAAAAACACATTTGCATGAAACTGGACGCTGTCATACAAGTTTGCACAATGAATGGAATTGACTACTTCAAAGACCGTTGCAAACGGACTTTATTCATCAGAAACCTGCCAGACATTTCCGATTACACAAGGGAAAAAGAGATTTCTTTTGAAAGCCCAATTTCCATTTCGATGATTGGCGGGATTACAAAAGAAAGAGGTGTCACCCAACTAGTGAAAGCAGCAGGGAAATCTGGTGCAACACTAAATTTAGCAGGTAATTTCATTCCAAAATCCTACGAAGACGAATTGAAGCAACTGCCTGAGTACAAAAACGTGAATTACTGCGGATTCCTCGACAAAAAGGGAATGGTGTCTTTGTTGGAAGATACCTCAATTGGCGCTTCAACATTGCTCAACATCGGCCAATATGACAAAATAGACACCTTCCCGACCAAAGTCTACGACTATATGGCGATGAAATTGCCGGTCATCATTTCCAACACTAATTTTGCCAAAGAAATGAACAGCAAATACAATTTTGCCATCTGCGTTGACCCAAACAATGTTGACGAAATTGCACAAGCTGTCCAATGGATAAAAGACCATCCGCAAGAAGCCGTCAAAATGGGCGAAAACGGACGAAAAATCATTGAAAACGAATGGAATTGGGAAAAAGAAAGCCTAAAACTTTTGGATTTTTATAACGAATTACTAATTTTGCACGATTCAAATTAGTAACCATGAAGAAAGTTCTATTGATTGTTTTTGTTTTCTGTTCCGCGCTCCTATCTGCGCAACAACAATTTCCCGACAATGTCATTCCGATAGATTGTTTTCGGCCAATCGAGGGAAATCCTTGGAACATTCGCCTGCTAATGTCGAACACCCAAAAGCAGGTTTCTTCCTATTCCCCAATCGTGACCGGTGACATTAACGGCGACGGCATTACCGACATTGTCGTTGCCGAATACGCTGGCAACAATTACCGTTCGAACCGAATCCTCGTCTATAACGGCAACAACCTTTCCATTCAACACAATTTTTCCGTACCCGACACCATTTATCTATCAAACGGTCCATACGCAATCGGCAGATACCCATTAGACAACGGCGAAATGCAAGGCGCCATTTTCACGCACAGTTACGACAATAAGATCCGGTCCTACTCCATTGACGGGACTTTACTAAACGTTTCAGATTATGCAACTTCATGCTATGGAATGGTTTCAATGGCTGATTTCAATCACGACGGCCATCCTGAGATATATGCCGGTAACGCCGTATTTGATGCCGCTACTTTAAAATTGCTTTGCGTAGGTCCCGAAAACGGAAACAAAGGATTGAGTTACAGAGGAACGCCATCCTATTCAAACGGGACATATCACCACACTTATTATGCCATGTCGTATGCCTACAATGTCATTGGCGATGACAACCTTGAACTAATTTGCGGCAACACCATATACAACGTAAACATCGTTAGCAGGACAAATCCTTCGTTGAATTCGATTACACTCAACAAGACCATAACACCTCCAACCGGCTATTCCCAAGACGGTCACGTCTCGATTGCTGACTTCGACCTTGACGGAGAATGTGAAGTGCTCGTCATGCGCGATAACACCAACGACCAAATTGTCGACGACATCTACTTCTATGCCTACAAGCCTTCCAGCGGAAACATCATTTTTCAAAAGAAGCACAACTGCGCCTCATCAAGTTATGTTTTCATTGGCAACATCGATACTGAGCCACACCCAGAAATCGTATTCCTTGAAAACCAGCCCAATGGAAGCCAAGAGAAGATTTTCTGTTGGAGATATACACCACAATCAGGCATTTCCACCATCTGGTCGCAATATCACAGCGACCGTTCGGGACAGACAGCCATGACGCTCTTTGATTTTAATCAGGACGAAATCATGGAACTAATCTATCGTGACAACCAGAACCTTCGCATCATCAATGCCAGCGGCAAGAGCCACATTACTGGAAACGACACCATCACACCCTACAACATTTTTTCACGCATGATGAGTGCCGGAACCGGTTGCGAATATCCTGTAGTTGCCGACATAAACAATGACGGTCATGCAGAAATCATCGTCACTGGTGAGCTTGACCAAACCAACACCTACGACATCGGCTATGGCGGCATCCATATTTTCGGGTCAGACTCTTGGGCATCGGCACGGCAAGTATGGAATCAGTACATGTACAACGTCACCAATGTAAACAACGACCTCACGGCTCCCGACTTTACATTCAACAATGCCACAACTTTCGAAGGAACAAATGGTGTCATAAGGAGACCGTTTAACAACTTCCTTCAACAAGCCACCTATATCAACCAACACGGTGAGCCTTACAATCCTGGCGGAGCTATCGAAAAGGACATTTATGTATCGAGATGTACAGAATTCACATACAATGGTATCTCATATTCAGAAACGGGCACATACGAACAATACATAGAAAATCCAGCAGGTTGCGACACCTCGCTGACAATACACCTCCCCATTGGAGGCACCGTTTATCATACCATTTCTGCCTCTGCCTGTGAAGAATACGAATGGAACGGAATAACCTACACCGAG
>CALGBV010000175.1 GCA_937884015.1 uncultured Bacteroidales bacterium | reverse complement strand
CCATCCACGTAGAAACTCAGCCAGTCGTAGGCGTTTTCGGATGACACCTTATAATAGAAACTGAATTCATTTTGGCAAGCCACATCATAGTCAAGCCAAATGGAAGCGCTCTGATTGTCACTGATTTGCGGTGATTTTGCACAAGATGAGCCTTCGTAAGCGCCGTTTCTTGAAATCGTCCAATCGTGTGTGCCTTCGAATTGCCAATCGTAATTCGAGAAATCGCCAGTTTCAAAGTCTTCGATTTCGCAACCGACGTTGACATAATAATTATCGTAGACGACATAACGTCTTGAATAAGTTGCAAGTATCAATTCAAATGCAGTCGGCATGGTCATGTCGGGCGCAATGCTGAAAGTGAAATCCACTTGGGCGTTTTCGCTTGGATTGAGTTCGCCAATGGTGAAAATGTTTTCTTCAAAACTGATTTCTGGAGCGGAGCAGTAAACGCCGAAATATGTTTCAGGTGCCAAACTTGAACCCGTATTCTGAATGGTGAAATGCAGAGCCATGGTCTCGCCGTAATCCGCGATGCCGTTGCCGTTGCCATCAACTTCCTCAAGTTCAATGTTTGTCACAGCAAAATATGGTGCGTGGACGGGAACTTTGAAATGGCTTGTCCACGAACTTGTTCCATCGTTGCAAACCAAAGTGAAAGCTATTTCGATGTTGTCGGCAATGCTGTCGCTGACCATGAACTCAAAAGCGTTTTCCAATGTGAAATATTGATAGGATGCCAATCCGGAAATGTTGGCTTCTCCATTTGTAACAACCGCATAATCAGGGTTATCACAAGTCAATGTTGCAATGAAATTGCCGGCATCCAAATTACCTACATTGCGGAATGTCATGTCGATGGTCTGGTTTTCGCTGAAATCGACTTGACCATCTTCATCATTGATTTCGTAAGCATCGTAAATGACCCAAGAGCAATCTGCATCAGGGAAAGTCATTTCAAAACTTTGCGGCCATGCGCTCATGCCGGCAACAACCACTGTAAGTGTGTCTTCGTTGTTGACAGGATAAAATTCAATGTCGGCGTGACCGTTTTCATCGGTGTAGGCAACGCCAATGAGTTCATCGCCGTTGAAAAGGTTGCAGCGGAAGTGAAGCAGGCC
>CALGBV010000174.1 GCA_937884015.1 uncultured Bacteroidales bacterium | reverse complement strand
TAATAACCCTAATTGATTTCCAGTCAGTTAGGGTTTTTTATTTGTGTTTGATATGTGATATGGACATTTTCCACTGCTTTTGGCGTGTTGAATAACAAATTTCCTACTTTTGCGCCGCAAAAAATCCAGTCATGCAGTATTTAGGCGAAATCTTATCCTTATCGGTGGCTTTGTCGTGGACGGCAACGGCTTTATTTGCCGATGTGGCGAGCAAAAGGTTGGGCGCATTACCGCTCAATCTGATAAGAATGGTGCTGTCACTCATCATGCTAAGCATTGTGCTTTGGGTGGCGACGGGGAGCCCTTACCCTGTCTTTGCTAACGGTTCGGCATGGCTGTGGCTTGCTTTGTCGGGACTTGTCGGCTATGTCTTCGGCGATTATTGCCTGTTCAATTCCTATATCGTTTTCGGCTCTCGTTTCGGACAATTGTTTATGACTTTGGCACCGCCTATGGCTGGTATTACGGGCTGGCTGTTGCTGGGCGAATCGATGTCGTGGCGCTCATGGCTTGCCATGTTTGTCACGCTTTTCGGTATCGGCTTTTCCATTATGGTGCGCAGCGGAAAGAGCCTGAAACTGAAACTTCCTTTGAAAGGTGTGCTTTTCGGTATCGGTGCAGGCATGGGACAAGGTATCGGTTTGGTGTTGAGTAAGATAGGCTTGAACCATTATGCGGAATCCATTCCGACCGATGCACCGCAACGGGTCGTCGACATGATGCCTTTTGCTGGAACATACATCCGTGCCATCGCTGGCCTGATAGGTTTCTTCCTGATTTTGGCTTGCCGGAAATCGTTGGGGCAAGTGGGAGAGGCACTGCACGACCGCCGCGGCATGACTTTCGCCACCTTGACGACTTTTTTCGGTCCTTTCATAGGTGTTTCGCTTTCGTTGATGGCGGTGCGTTACACCCATGCAGGCATTGCTTCAACCCTCATGGCCCTGACGCCAGTGCTGATTATTTTGCCATACGCGCTTATCAATCATCAGAAAGTCACGGTGCGCGAGGTGATTGGAACGTTGATAACCATTTTGGGCGTGGCTTTGTTTTTCTTGCTATAAGACATGAAAAAAGCCGCTTTTCAGCGGCTTTTTGATTATTTCTGAGGAAATGGTTTCTCAAACACGGCAGGGAAGGGCGTCTCAAATTCCAAATCCTTTCCTGTCACGGGATGATGGAAACAGATTTTGTAGGCGTGGAGAAAATTGCAATTTTTATAACGTTGGTGTAATGATGACTCGCCAAGTGCCATCTTCGTTCCTTGAAACATAACCTTTGTCGGTCATTTGCTTCAGAAACTTCTGGACGGCTGATTTGTTGATGCCTGCCAGTTGCTGTAGGGCAGCAATAGTTATCTTTCGATTGTCAATCATCGCGTGCAGCATGACGCTGTTGTTGTGTGAGCGAAATCGAATCTGCTCACCATCGTACCACCAAACATCATCACCTCTCTCGCTCACAAACTTCACATCACCCAAAATTTCTTCTGCTATCACGCCATAGAAATACTCCAAGAAAGGCTTTATCTGTGCCAACTCCGCATGAGCACCCTCAGCAGGTGATGGCCCTACATTCAAATCCGAACGGTGCAATGCTTCCAGATATTCTTGTTTCTTGCGACTGCGTACTACAATCATGGGATAACCATGACGTGCCAGAATGTAATTCACCAGCAAACGTGCAATACGTCCATTGCCATCTTCGAATGGGTGAATACGTATGTAGCGGTAATGGAAGAGCGTCGCCAATTCGTATGGAGCCAGTTCTTTCTTTTTTTCCTCTTCGTTATACCAGTTTACGAGGTCAGTCATCAACGCGGGCGTTTCCTCGGGTGATGCGTATTCAAAACGGTCGCCATAGCGAGTGATTACTGAATTAGGGCGTGTTTTGTACTGGCCAGCATGAATCACGTAGCTCGTCTGCACACCTCCGGGAAGAGTGCGATAGACGGTATAATCCTCACGAATAAGTGTCTGGTGTAACAGCCTGATGAAGTTCTGTGTCAAGGGCATTTCGATGTTCTCCGACTCCACAGTCATCATCTTCAATCCCACATTGCTTGCTTTCATCTCTTCCAAATCGTGCATTTCTGCCTCTCCTGCTACCTTGCCGAAGAGCAGAAGCAACTCCGTCTGGCCGTATGTCAACGTGTTGCCTTCTATGTGGTTGCTGTTGTAGTTGAATTCCACTGTGAACTTTCGGCTCAATCTGTCCTTGTCTCTTGGCGTCAGTTCCAGCTTGGTCCAAGCTTCCATCGCTTGTTTTATCTTTTCTGTTTCTTCCATGTTTATCTTTTGTTGTACCACCTTTGCTGGGTGGTATCATACCACCTTTTGCAGACCGAGGTTATTTCTGAGGAAATGGTTTCTCAAACACGGCAGGGAAGGGCGTCTCAAATTCCAAATCCTTTCCCGTCACGGGATGATGGAAACAGATTTTGTAGGCGTGGAGGCAAAGACGGCCTAACGAATTGTCGCCGTTGCCATATTTCGGGTCGCCGACAACGGGATGACCGATGTCCTGCATGTGAACGCGGATTTGGTTCTTGCGGCCTGTCTCCAGTCGACATTCCACCAAAGAATAGCGCTTGTTGCTGATCAGCGTTTCGTAGTAGGTTTCGGCATATTTTCCTCCGTTATCCGTTGGACTTGAATAAGTTATGAAAGCCTTGTTGTCTTTCAGCCAGGAGGCGATTTTGCCATCGCGTTTTTCCATCTCTCCGCTGACCACGCAAACATAACGGCGGTCGTAAACGGTTTCTTTCCAGTCTTCCTCAAACATCAGGGCGACTTTCTTGTCCTTCGCGAAAAGCATAAGGCCGGAAGTGTCGCGGTCGAGGCGATGGATTGTGTGGGCGCGGCAGCGTTGCTGCGTGGCGATAAAATACTGATTCAGTATGCTTTGCGCTGTTTCTTGTTCGGGTGTCGGACTGTTTGTCAGCAGACCTTCCTTTTTGTCGATGACGAGAAGATATTTGTCCTCGTAAACGATTTTGAGCCATTGGCTGTGGAAACGTTCTTTTGCCGTCGGCTTGCCGATTTCGACCACCATGCCGGGCTGCAAGGCAAAGTCAAATTGCGATGTGCGCTCGTTGTTGACCGAAACAATCTTGTTCGCCAGCATACGTTTTACCTTGCTGCGACTAATGCCGTCGAGTTTCTTCATCAGGAATTCCATCAATGGGGCAGGTTCCGTGACGTTGAACTTCAACGGATTCTTCTGTGAATGAGGCGTTTTGTCTCTGTCCATTTCCTGAAAATTGAATGGTTTGTTATTCGATGGTAAACGTGGTTGTGGCTGTGATGGTTGTTGGGATAGAAAGTCCCTGTTCTGAGATGGTAAGGCTCATGTTGGTCTTGACGGTGCTTGATTTGGTGAGGCCTGTGGCATTGTCAATCACCATCGAACCTGTATTGCTGCCGCTTGCGACATCCGACTTGATGACGCTCTCAATGTTGACTGTGGTTTCCTTTTTGGTGATTTTGGTCACGGTGTAGGTCGCTGTCATTAGCACATCGGTGCCTCCGATGTTCTGGGTATTGTCGGCAGTCCATTGTGAACCAACGCTGACAGCCTCTTTAGGATAAATGGCACAGATGTTTGGAATGTTGTCGGAAGGCATCTTTAGGGCATTACCCAAAGGGTCGAAAACGACTTGTATTTCCTTGTCAATGGCATTTTGGAACGTTTTCATAGCTTCTGCAAGCATAGGGCTGGCGTTTTCGGGATGTTCTGTGTCGAAAGTCATGGTCATGCCCATGGAGTTTTGGGTAAATTTCATGGATTTCATCTTTGCATTGCAGAAAACACTGTCGGCGGAAAGTCTTTCTGTGGTAATTTCAACTTTCGACTCAATGTTTTGAGTGTTGCTCATACTTTGGCCTTGAACATTCATGCTCATGATTTGTGCCGATTTCATTTGACAAGTCATGGTTTTTCCGGCTTGAGGTTTGAAGCGTAATAAAACGCTGTCGTTACCTGTGGTAAATGACATTGCGATGAATCCTATGAAAACCAATAGGATAGGTAAGGCGATTTTGAAATTTCTTTTCATGATATAATGTATTTGATTGTTAATGTTTGCATTAGAATGGAACATCGTTGTTTGCCGATGGATTGGGACTTAATCCGAAATCGTTGTTACTTGGGAAATTGTCGTCATTGAATGAGGAACTGACCATGCGTGTCGCTTGTGGCATTTCAAATCCCGGATTGGCGCCCAATTGACCGTAGCTGCTTTCGCTGTCAGCCTGAAATTCCTCAAAACGAGCATATTGACCGACGAATTTCAATTCAACTTCGCCCAATTTACCGTTACGGTGCTTGGCAATGTCGATGATGGTGTAGCCTTTAGGTTTGCCTTCATCCTCAACGCCTTCCTTGTAATATTCAGGACGATAGATGAACATGACCATGTCGGCATCCTGCTCGATAGCGCCCGATTCGCGCAAGTCGGAAAGGATAGGTTTCTTTGATCCAGGACGCTGCTCGACGCTACGGCTCAATTGCGACAAAGCCAGAACGGGGATTTCCAGTTCCTTAGCCAAACTTTTCAGCGACCTTGAAATGGTACTGATTTCCTGTTCACGGTTGCCTTTGTTTTCGCCTTTTGTGGTCATAAGTTGCAGGTAATCAATGAATACCATCTGAATATCGTGTTGTTGCTTCAGACGGCGGCATTTGGCTCTCAGTTCAAAAATTGACAGTTGGGGCGTATCGTCGATAAAGATTGGCGCATCGGTCAGCGGCGTGACTTTGGTGTTCAGTTGCTGCCACTCGTATTCCATCAAATCGCCCGAACGGAGTTTGTCGGCGGTGAGTGAAGTCTCGGTTGAAATAAGACGCGTAACTAATTGGACTGACGACATTTCCAAAGAGAAGAAAGCAATCGGCCGGTGGAAATCGACGGCGGCATTGCGTGCCAAATTCAAGGCGAAAGCGGTTTTACCCATACTTGGACGGGCGGCCAGAATAATCAGGTCGGATTTCTGCCAGCCTTGCGTGATGCGGTCCAATTCGGTGTAGCCCGAAGGTACACCGCGCAGCTTGTTGTCGGCATTTTTCGCGTTTTGGATCTCCTTGATGGCCTTGCTGACCAAATCCTGCATGGAGTCGTAACTGCGGCGCAGGTTGTTCTCGCCGATTTGGAAGAGGTTGTTTTCGGCTTTGTCCAACAAATCGAACACGTCCGTAGTGTCTTCAAATGCATCGTGAATCATCTCGGAAGAAATCTTAATCAGCTCACGCTGAATGTGTTTCTGCATGATGATGCGGGCATGGTATTCGATATGGGCCGCCGAAACAACGCGGTTAGTCAGTTTCGAGATGTAATAGGCCCCGCCGACCATTTCCAGTTCGCCGCTCATTTTCAGCGCGTTGCAGACTGTGAGAATGTCAATTGGTTCCGATTTGCCGAACAAATCCTTGATGGCTTTGAAAATCTTCTGGTGTGGTTCCTTGTAAAACGCTTCTGGTGTCAGAATATCGATGACGGCATTCACGGCTTCCTTTTCAAGCATCAAAGCACCCAACACAACTTCTTCAAGGTCAGTTGCTTGCGGTGGTATTCTCCCTTGGTTGTTAAGCAATTGCTCGGGAGTCATTAAAGTCCTTTTGGTCATCTCGCCAAAAGGTTTGCGTGTCGTATCTGTGGGCATTTCCATTTTTTTTGTCAGGCTGCAAAAATACGAATAAAAACCGACCTCGCTTTTGCGGATTGGGGGAAGTTTTCAACTATTTGAAAAAATGTTGATATGTTTTTGCAACTATTACGTTTTCAGCAATTAAGTCTTCCTTTGCCTGTTGATAACTTATCAAATCGTTGCTGAGGGCTTCCATGATGATTCGGCTGTGTTCAAACAGTTTTTCTTCCGTAAACAAAGCCTCGGCAACATGTTGCAAGGTGAATCCCGCCTTAATGGAAGGATGATAGAAATGGCTTTGCTGCAAGATATCGAAAAGGTTGAAGATGCGGTAACCGATATCCTTATTCTGAATGATTTCGTGACGCAACAAAACCGTTGATAGGTTTTGCGGCGTGAAACATACAATCTGCTCGTAATGCGAAAGTTTATCAATCAGAATAGCAATGGATTCGCGCCATTTCGAATGGTCTTCGAAACAATTCCAGAAGAAGCTGCCGCCGTCTTCATTTTCACTTTGTATGGCAAATGCCAGAGTCATTTCCTGATAGGGTTTCGTGCCATCGATTTCAGGCACGGCGGGACGATATAGAAGCAGATTCAGGAAGGCAATTGAATGCGGTTTCGGATTGGGAGAAAGCGAGAAAAGCGTCTTGAAATCAATGTAATAGGTTTCGTTTTGCAAGGCTTCAATCTGATGCGTTTCCAAGGAATCGGATTCCAATTGCGCAAGCAGTTTCTGATTGGAGTTCGTTCCGTTGAAATAGAGCGAAAAAAGCTGCTCATCACCGATGGCGTTAGTGTGAAGGAAACTGTCTTTCGGAATGAGTTTCCAGCAATGCCCGAGAAAATCGCAAGTGTAAGGATTGTGGCATTGCGTACCGATATTAATTATAGGAGCATGGGGGAGAGCCACCACGTTTTTCAGCCGTTCGACATTTTTTGCGACATAGTCCTCGCGTTCCTTAACAAAATCAATAACTGATTCTAATTTAAATAGTTGTTTAACGTCAATTGAACCGTTTCTTTCATAGTCACCATTGATATACATCAGCTTGAAATCGCTGAGCGGAACCTGACAGCCGTGCAAAACGTAGTATTGCAGCGCGGCATCATTATAATAGGTGTCGCTGAGCGCCATCGAACTTTTCACTTCAACGGCCAGCCATTTGTCGCCATCACGCACAAGCATATCCAACATAATGAGTGTATCATTATATTGAAATACTGCCTCATACATGACGTTAATTTCGGCATTGCTTAAATTATCCCAGGTCTCTTGGATTTTCTTTGGAAATTGGGAAGGCGATGCCGGACTCATGTCGATTCCGCCCGGAAAATATTCGTGGGCCAAGATGCCTACATCAGTGCCGCGCTGAAATTTGGCACGTTGCTCGATGCTGAGTTTATCGCGCAGATAAGGGTGCTTTTTCTGCATGTAGAGCGCTTTTTCGCATTGCAAGCCCTTGATATATGTTGATTTAGAAAGTATGTGCATGGTAGTGATTTCACAAAACCTTCAAAACATGTTCAAAACCTTTCTTTTTGTGACGCGACGAGCGCAACCGCGCATCGTCGCACGGCGGCACGGTTGTGCGCCGTGGGCTTTTTGAAATGTTTTGCCGGTTTTGGAAGTTTTGATTTGAAAATATCAGTTGGTAATATCAATTTTATCTTCCTCAATAAGAGGCAAATAGTTGTAGCGGCGCATGAGTTGGGCGATGGCGAGGACATCCTTCTGACAATAGGTGCGGATGCGTTCCAAATCGTTTTCCTGCCAATACACGCGACCGACCTCACTGCCGTTGATGTCGTCTTTCGGTGTCGGAATGTCGAGGATGGCGCAGAGTAAGTCCAAGGAGGTCATGGCTTTATAGTCGCCGAATTTCCAAAGTTCCATGGTGTCGATGAAGTTGGTTTCCCAAGGTTTCTTGCCGGCCACTTGCAAGGCACGCGGAACGACTACGCCGTTGACAATCATTCGTCTGGCGATGTATGGGAAATCGAATTCCTTGCCGTTGTGGGCGCAAAGCTGCGATTCGGGGAAGTCGTAGAAACGGTTCAGCAGGTTGGCGAAATCAATCAGCAAGGCTTTCTCATCGTGGCTGTAGAACGATTTCAGACGGAAGCGGTCGCCGTTGAAGAAACCGACTGATATACAGATGATTTTGCCAAATTCGGCATAAATGCCGGCGCGTTCATACATTTCGGCAGGCGTGGTTTCTTCGCCGGGTTTCAGCAGGTGGGATGTCTTTTTGTCCCAAAGTTTCTGCATTCTTTCGCTCAGGTCTTCGTAACTTTTTTGTTGCGATACAGTCTCAATGTCAAGGAATAGGATTTTTGAAAAGTCAATCATAGTGGTTAGTTTTAATTGTCGGGGTCAAAATTAAGCAAAAGAATGGAATGATGGAAAGAAATTTATTCTTAATTTTGCCAATAAAATTCTTCATTATGATTAGAAAACCTATTCTGTATTTTGCATTCGTGGCGTTAATGGGTTTTGCATCTTGCCAATCTGGTAATTCCGATTACTTTAAACAGGCGTTTAAGTTATCGAAACAAAACCGTCTTTCTATCCGCGTTTCACACGATTCCGTTGCTTTCGTATTGAAAGACAATAAGTTGCTTTTTGAAGCGGATGTCAATGGCGAAAAAGACACGGTTCAACTTGATTTAGGCTATAACGCACCTATGGGGAAACTCGTTTCATCAACTGAAAGACCTGATTTGCAATACAATGAAGCAACCGTAACAACGCTCGAAAAATCCAAATTGCACATGGCTCTGGATACGGTGAATTACGCTTTTGGAAATTTCACGGCACATGCTTATTGTAATTTCATTCAGGTTGATAGTATTATTCCGTATTGCGACGCGGAACCTGGTTTTGATTATCCATTGGTTGGCTCGTTTGGCTTGCTTAAAAGCTATCACTATCTTGGCCTCAATTTCACTGATAATGTTATGGTTATGGATCATGTTTTTGAAAAAGACATTGACTTGACGGGCTATCAGGAGGTAAAATGCAAGTTCAAGATGATAGGTGTGCTTTTCATCACTTTGAATGTTAACGGCAAAGAGCATAATTGCATTTTTGATACGGGAAACTCTGGCGGTATTGTTTTGAAAGATAAAAAGCGCGTGGATGAGAATCGTGAGACTGATGTTCCGTTTGATGGGGCATACGCTATTGCGGCATCTGGTCCTACGGAAAAGACTGTCTTCTGCTATGCACCGAATGAAAATATAACTATGGATTCGTATTCGTGTGAGGCCGATGTGCTCTATGTGCCTGATATTGATATGGATAATGTTGGTATGAAATTCATTTCGCGTTTCGACTGGATTATCAGTCCGAGTTTCGATAAAGTCTATTTCCGCCCGCGTAATGTTAAAGAGGAACCATTTGAGATTCATCCATATATAATCACAACAGCCAATGGACGGATTTCCATCTTGAGGCGTTGCCTTTCCATGAATCCGGAATTCAATGTCGGCGACATCATCAAATCAGTTAATGGGGAGGAAATTACAGAGGAAAACATCTGCCATTATTACGAATTGCTGAAAGAGGCGAAAGACTGGTCGGCATTTGATATTCAGGTGAAATGATTGACACTTCAAAAGCCATATTGACCGAGGAAAACACCCACATTGTTGACTCTTGCGAGGTAAGAAGCAAAGAGGAAATGATGGATTATTTGACCCAATTGCGTGAAAATACTTCGCCAGAGATGGCTATCAATCAGCGAAGTGTGAAGTCATTGGTGGCTGAATGGCGTTCTCATAATCTCTTCTATTCTTTGGGCATTTTCCGCAGCCGGACTCACGATGTCGATTTGGAACAGCATCAAAGCTGGTGGCGCGAGGCGTTTTGCCGCGTGGTCAGCTTCTTTTATTTCTGGTGAATTTAATGACATGTAGAGACGTAGCGCGCTACGTCTCTACTGCAATTATCTGAGTTGGAAGTTTACAGGAAGCGTATAACTCACCCTGACTTTTTTGCCGTCTTTTTCCCCTGGCTTCCATTTCGGCATTGCTTTCACAACCCTGTAGGCTTCCTGGTCGCAACTTGATCCTATGCCTTTTAAAATCTCGACGTTGGAAATGCTTCCATCCGGTTCGACTTTGAAAGTTACAAATACGCGCCCCGAAATGCCTTTTTGCCGTGCTATATCAGGGTATTTGACATTCATTGCTATGTATTCAAGCAACTTCATTTCACCACCGGGAAATTCGGGCATCATGTCTGCTTCAGAGTTTTTTCTGTTGGTTTTGTCATACTTATAGATTAGTTCAGGAAGGCGGTTGGTCTCGATAAACAAGGAATCGTAATGGGCGACGAGTTTCTTGTAAGTTTCGTTTTCGCGGATCGGGTCGAGGTCGGAATCGGTCTTCATTTCGTTCATCTTCAATAAACCGTTTTTGAAAGCAGCCTCAAGAAACGCAACGGCCTTGTTTTCGTCTCCGAGACGTGCATATATACAGGCGGCATTGTAGAGCGCGATTTTGTCATTCGGATTTTTAATGAGCATGTCGTTCAGCATCTGTTCCGCTTTTTCAGTCTCGCCGAGGTGCAGATAGGCAAACATCAAGGAGGTGGAAGTGGCTTTTCCATTCTCAAGTTCAACGACTTTTTCAAAATCAGCTTTGGCAGCATCGAGTTGTCCGTATTTTTGGCAAATTAATCCTCGCCCGAAATAGGCATCGGCCATGTCGGGATTCATCGAGATTGCTTTGGTGAAATGGTTTAAGGCTTTCCCATATTGCTTGTTTCTTGATTCGTAATATCCTGAGTAATAGTAGGATTTTTCGTTGTTAGGCTCGGCTTTTATGAGACGCTCTGCATCTGAAGCGGCAGCTTGGAGGTGACCAAGTTGAAGGTTTATCTTTGCTTTTTGGAGTGTCAGGTTGAAATCTGTCGTGTCGTTTCTCCAGCCGTTTTCAGCGTAATATTTTGCGGCCACAAAATTGTCCATTTCCAAATAACATTTTGACAATAAATAATAATATGTTTTGTCTCCATTCCGACAAAGGAGTTTCCCATATTTTTCGATTGCTTTTGTGTAATGTCCGGTGATTTCGTTAAAAATCCCTTGGTAATAGCAAGGGATACTGCCTTTGTGTGATTCAAATGTTGAGTCAACGATGTGATATGCCGAATCTGCCAATACTCCAAATAACAAATCTTTTGCCTTACTGTTGTTTTCCTCGATTCTAAAAGCTGAGACAATGTCGGCAGCTGCATTTTTGTATTGCCATTGCTGGGTGTATGCCTTCGCCCTATATGCGTACGCGTCAGGGCATTTCTCATCGAATTGTTCTATCACATTGCCGTATTTTTCTATTGCTTTCGGGATGTCGCCTTTGGCAAGTTCGATGTGTCCGAGACCCAAAAGGCTTTGAACGTTTTCGCGGTCATATTGAAGAGCTTGGTTGAAATCTTTTTCCGCTGAATCGAAATCGTTCATTTTCAGATAAAGGTATCCTCTTCCTTCATAGCCGAGTGGGTCTTTGCGATTGGCTTCGAGGACTTTTGAAAACGAGCGAAAGGCTTCATCGTAGTCGCCTAATCCGGTTTGCGCTTTCCCTTCATAGTAATGAATGAGATTCTTGAAATATGAATCAGAGGCGGGAATCTTTCCGATGATAGTGTCGAAAATGCCCAATGCTTTGGCGTATTTCCCTTTGCTGCACTCAATTATGCCAAGGTAGGTCTGCGAATAGACGTTTTCAGGGTTTTCCTTTAGGTCGCGGCGAAAATACTCGAGCGAAATGTCGTTTTTGTTTTGCTGGAATGCTTCGACTCCTAAACGGTAATAAAAGGTGTCGGGACGTTTTGCTTTTTGAGCGAAAGAATCGGTTGCCAATGCAAAAAATAGCGAAGCGCTAATAAGCAGGATTTTGTGAAAGTTCATCATAACTGTATTTGTTTAGTCTTGCAAATATAGTTTTTTGAACTGTTGATTCGACAAATTGCCGAATTTTTTTGCGTGTTTATTATAAAAATGTAGAGACGTTGCGCGCAACGTCTCTGCTGTTTTTTATCGTATCTGCCTAAAATCCAAATATTTTCCGCTGACTTCCCGTGCTTCGATTTTTATGTTTGTGACGAGCGAGTAGGGGGTACCTTCGCCGCAAAGCATGCAGAAATGGTCCAAATCCTTCTCTTCGCCTTCGGCGATGATGTGGACGCTCTCGTCGGCCCAGTCGTTTTCCACATAGCCGACAATGTTGTTGGCGGTGGCATAGCGGTGAACGTAACGCCGGAAACCGACGTTGAAGACGCGCCCGTAAATCCGTATTTCGTAGGTTTTGGTCATAGCGCGAATTTCAATCCTGGCACATCTTTCAGGGCGGCGTAGGTCTGTTCCATTTGCTCGCGGCTCTCGATGTCGATGTTGTAGGCATAACTGAGGTAATTGCCTTTTGCACTGGCTCTCACGTTGACGAAACTGAAGACCACCTTGCATTGTGTGAAGACTTTGGCAATGTTTTTCTTGGTCTCTTCGGTTGGGATTTCTGCACTGATAATCAGCTTGATGTCGAAATTTTGCGGGTATTGTATTTCTGCTTTTTGTGTCATTGTCCTGAAATTTGCTGCAAAGATAATATTTTGCCAACAAAAAAAGCCGCTCTTGCGAACGGCTTTTTATCGGTCTTGAAGAAAAGATTAAGCTTCAGTGTTTTCAGCTGGAGTTTCTTCAGCGGCTTCTTCAGCAGGAGCTTCTTCAGCCTGAGCAGCAGCTTCTTCAGCCTTGCGGGCTTCGATTTCGGCTTGCTTTCTCTTGGCGATTTCAGCAGCGCGAGCTTCGTTGATAGCCTTTTCAGCTTCAAAACGTGCTTTCTTTTCGCCTCTTGCTTTTTCTTCGTTAGCCTTGACAGCGTTGGCAGCCTTAGCTTCCTTTTCCTTCATCCAGTTCTGGAACTTGACTTCGGCTTGTTCCTCTGTCATAGCGCCTTTCTGAACGCCGCGCATCAGATGATACTTCATCATGACGCCGGCTTTTGAAAGCAGTGAGCGGACTGTGTCTGTCGGGACAGCACCGACTGAATACCAATGTAAAGCTCTGTCGAACTTGATGTTGATCTGAGCTGGGTCGGTTACTGGGTTGTAAGTGCCTATTTTCTCAATGAATTTACCATCACGTGGTGAGCGAGAGTCGGCAATTACGATGTGATAGAAAGGCTGACCTTTCTTGCCATGTCTTTGCAATCTGATTTTTGCTGGCATAATTTAATGTTTAAAGTTGATTTTTAATGAATTAACTAAAACCATCCCGTGGTTTCTGGGTGCAAAGGTACGACTTTTTCTTTGATTGACAATAAAATGGTTCAAAATTGCAGGGAAATTGTTCAAATCACTTCCTAATTATGCAAAGCGTTTTGAATATTTTTCTTCCACGCGAAGCGCATTTGAACCATTTTGAACTATTTTCATTCTAAATTGGCACTAAACTTGCTTGAGATATTCCGTTTTTTCATAAATTTGCCCGCTTAAACTATATGTATAGGAAAACACAATTAAAAATTTCAATTTATCACACTATGAAAAAGTATTTGATGAGTATGCTTGCCTTGGTTCTTGGCATCGGTGTGGCTAACGCCCATCCCGTCGACCAAAGCAGGGCTAAGTATGTCGGACAACAGTTTGTCCAGGCTAATTTCGAGCAGACAAGAGCCAATGGCGAATTGACCTTGGTCTACACTGCAACCACTAACAGAGGCGCTGCTTGCTTCTATGTCTACAATGTCGGCAACGAAGGTTTCGTCATCGTTTCGGCTGACGACATTTACCGTCCTATCGTCGGTTACTCCGACCAAGGCGCTTTCGATGCACAGAACATCAATCCGGCTTTGAACTGCATGTTGAACAACCTTATCGAAGGTAGGAGCAACAGACTTACGGGTACTGCTGACCCTGCAACGGCTGCAGAATGGGAAACCGTGATGAACAATGGCACTTTGCGTTCACTCTATCCTGGCCGTGCCGCCACTTATCTTTTGACGACCACTTGGAACCAGGACAGCCCTTACAACATGCTTTGCCCAACGGGCAATGGCGGTCCTGGCGGACGCTGCTATGCAGGTTGCGTTGCAACAGCCATGTCGCAGGTGATGAAATTCTGGAATCATCCTGCACAGGGTACTGGCAGCCATTCATACAATTGCCCAGGCCATGGCCAGCAGAGCGCTAATTTCGGCCAGACCACTTACGACTGGGAAAATATGCCAAACAGCCTTTCCAGCAATTCTCCAGAGGCTCAAAAACTGGCTGTCGCTACCTTGATGTATCATTGTGGCGTTGCCGTTGATATGGAATATGCCGTTGATGGCAGTGGTTCTCAGTCGGACCGTGTCCCTGGTGCCATTTCCAACTATTTCGGCTATGCAGGCGCTTCGGTTTATCGTGAAAGAGCAAGCTATTCTCGCGATGCTTGGAACGATATGGTGATTGAACAGTTCGACATGGGCTGGCCTGTCTATTATTCAGGTTGCGACAACGGCAATCCTATCGGCTGCCACGCTTTCGTTACCGATGGTTACAACGAAGCCGGTCTCTATCACTGGAACTGGGGTTGGAGCGGCAGCGGCGATGGTTGGTTCGATTTCGACGCCATGGATTACTCCTATTATAGAGATGCTGCCGTGTTCAATTATGTTCCTGCTGAAGTTTACAATAGCACGGCTCAGGCTCCTACCAATTTCAACGTTACGCCTGCCGACAACAATGTCCTTCAGGCTACCATGACTTGGGTCAACCCAAGCAAGACCTTGAACAATGCTAACCTTTCAACCATCGACATGATTGTCGTTGAAAGAAACGGTGAAATCATCTATACCGAAAACAATGTCACTCCAGGTGCCACAATGACCGTTACCGATGTCAACGTTCCTCGTTTCGATTCTTTCGACTATACCGTTTACGCTGTAATCGGCGGCAACCATGGTAAAGTCGCCTACAAGAAGAGCGTTCCTTTCGGACCAACTTGCTCATGGAAACTCATGATGACTACAACCTCATTCCAAGGCTGGCGCGGCGGTGCTGTTCTCGTTTATAATGCAGCCGGCACTCAGATTGGCAGCTACACAACCACTTCATCAGGCACAACATCTGTTGATATTGACGTACCTGTTGGCACTGTTTCATTCGGCTGGTCGGTTCCTACCGATGAAGTTGGCAGCATGAGCATTGTCATTAAGGATTCACAGAATGCTACAGTCTACAATTACAGCGGTTCATCCAACAATTTGGAAGAAGGCATCTTCCTGTCGATGAACAACAGCTGCGGTTCAAACGTCGCTGTTTCAGTTCCTTCAAATGCTATTGCCGTCGTTGACGCTGCAAACCACAACAACATCAACGTTTCATGGGACGGTGTCAATGAACAAGGTTACGGCTATGTCGTTTATCGCGATGGCCTGCTTCACCGCTTGATTCCTGCCGCTACATCATTTGTCGATGAAAACGCTCCACGTGGCGGTCACTGCTACAAGATTGGTTTCATGGGCTTCGGTGGTGAAAACGGCGAATATTCCAACGAATCATGCGCTGTGGCTGGCGAAGGCTGCGATCCTGCTA
>CALGBV010000173.1 GCA_937884015.1 uncultured Bacteroidales bacterium | reverse complement strand
CCGACATAGGTTTCGATGTCGATATGGGACCTCTGTTCCAGACTCCAGCCGAAGCCGCTAAGCAGGCTGTCGAAAACGATGTCCACATTCTCGGCGTCAGCTCGTTGGCTGCCGGTCATAAGACCTTGGTGCCTCAGGTTATCGCTGAGTTGGAAAAGCTCGGTCGTCCCGACATCATGGTCACCGTGGGTGGCGTCATTCCTGCACAGGACTATCAGTTCCTCTATGATGCAGGTGCTGTTGCCATCTTCGGACCTGGCACCGTGGTCAGCGAATCAGCCATCAAGATGCTGGATTTGCTGATTGCTGCTCGGAAATGATTAATTGATACAAAAGAGATGCGATTCGCGTCTCTACAAAACAAATTCAGGCTGACTGGAAGTTTCTCGGTCAGCCTGAATTCTTTTTTTCATTTATCATCTTTTCACCCTATCGGGGTTTTCAGCGATGAATTTGCTCCAGTCGGGTTTGCGCGAAGCCTTGGCTTTCTCGGTGGTGTGCTTGGTGTAGTTCACATCTTTTCCCTTGTCGATGGCATGACAGACAGCGGCGCCGACGGCGTCGGTGGCATCGAAAAAATCGGGGTTTTCGTCGAATTTCAGCATCAGTTGCAGCATTTTGGCTACCTGTTCCTTTGAGGCGTTGCCGTTGCCCGTGATGGTCTGCTTGATGGTCTTGGGCGAATATTCGAAAATCGGAATGTCGCGATAAAGGGCGGCAGCCATGGCCACGCCTTGCGCACGGCCTAGTTTCAGCATCGACTGCACGTTTTTCCCGAAAAACGGCGCTTCGATGGCCAGCTCGTCAGGGTGGTATTCGTTGATGATTTCCAAAACGCGCTCAAAGATTTTCTTCAGTTTCAGGGCCTGGTTTTCCAGTTTCTTCAGGTTGATGACGCCCATTTGCATGAGTTCCATCTTCTTGCCTTGCTCCTTGATGAGCCCGTAACCCATCACCATGGTGCCCGGGTCAATGCCTAAAATGATTTTTTCGTTTTCCATATTTTTGTTTTACTAGCCGAACAACTTCCCAATCAAGTCGTAAACCGAGGCCATGGGAATCAATTTAACATTTAAACTGTCTGGCATCCAATCCTGTCGCAGACAATGCCTGGGATAAACTTTACTTTTGTGTACTCAAACGAAGCGTTGATATTGGCTACGTATCGCAACGAAATGCCTTCCTCTTCACAAAAGCCATTCAATGCAGCTATGCTCACAGGTTTTTCAAAATGCCTGTACTTACACTCAACGGCCATTTTCCGCTGTGCGCTTTCTGTCACGAAATCCACTTCGGTTCCGTTTTGGGTTCGATAGAAACTGATGGTTTCGCCGGCTTTTCGGTTTCTCCAAAGTTCAAGCAGGATTTCGTTTTCGAAAATTGCCCCATTGTCGGTTCGGAAAGGCATTTCGTTGAAATTGCCATAGATGATGTTACGCAAGCCTAAATCACAGAAATACACCTTCTTCATCTTGCCAATCACCTTCCGGCGGTTGGTGAAAAAAGGCTCAATGAGCTTGATGACATACATTTTCTGCAAAAGGTTGACATAGTTTTCGCAATCAGAATAAGGCAAACCGCTTTCTCTGCTTAATTCGTTGATATTAACCAGATTGCCGATTTGCGTAGCCAGAAGTCTCAGAAGTTTGTTGAAGCCCACGAAATGCTCATTGGCCACATAACGCCGCACATCGTTGAGCAAATAGGTTTGGCAAATATCGTTGAGCAATTCTACTTTTTCATCTGGATTCATAGTGAGAGCCGTTCGAGGCAAACCGCCATAAACCAGATATTCCTGATAGGCGGCCTGAAGGTCGGAAACAAGCGCCTCGTCAGCGGTATCCGCAAGACTCTGTTGAAGCTGAAACAGTTTCTCGTCTCTGAATAGCAAATATTCCGAAAACGACAAGGCAAGCACTTCTATAATGCGCACCCTGCCCGCTAATGATTCCTCAACGCTTTTCAGAATGTCGAGACTTGAACTGCCTGAGCATAAGACTTTCAGTTTGTCATGCTTATCGGTCAGCAGTTTCAGCATGGTTGAAACGCCTTCTATAAATTGAAATTCGTCGACGAGCAATAGCCCGTCAAAGTCGGGGTTTAAATAAATGCTTAAATATTGCTCAATGGTGCTGAGTTTTTGGAAACGTTCAGCCACTTCTGCATCTTGACCATTGAGAAACAATGTATTACGATACCCTTCGGTGGGATACATTTGCATAATGGAAGTTTTCCCCACTTGTCGCGCACCTATTAATACGACTATAGGCAGAAACCTGAAAGCTTCCGTTATTTTTTTCTCGTATTTCTCGCGTTTAATCATAGGCTCATTTGTTCAATGGGTTTGCAAAAGTAGAGATTTTTGGAAAATTATCAAAAAATCCATAGAGATTTTTGTTATTTTCGATAAAAATCTATAAAATGCTACCCAAACAACTCTCCCGCCAATTCATAAACCGAGGCCACGGGAACAATCTGTATATTGAAACGCTTGGTGTCTAAGCCCTTGGCGTTGTATTTTGAAATGAAAATCTTCTCAAAGCCCAACTTGTCGGCTTCGGCAATGCGGGCATCGATGCGCGTGACGGCACGTACTTCGCCTGAAAGGCCGATTTCAGCGGCAAACGTGTAACCCGACGGAATCGGGATGTCGGCATTCGACGACAAAACCGCAGCCACCACAGCCATGTCGATGGCAGGGTCATCGACACGCAAGCCGCCGGCAATGTTAAGGAAGACATCTTTCGTGGAAAGGCGGAAACCCGCGCGTTTCTCCAACACGGCAAGCAACATGTTCAGGCGGCGGATGTCGAAACCAGTTGCCGAGCGTTGCGGCGTGCCGTAAGCCGCCGTGCTCACCAAAGCCTGCGTCTCGATAAGCATGGTGCGCTGTCCTTCCATAGTGGCGGCAATGGCAATGCCACTCACTTCCTCATCGCGTTGCGAAA
>CALGBV010000172.1 GCA_937884015.1 uncultured Bacteroidales bacterium | reverse complement strand
CCACACGGTGTGCGGCGGCATTTTGCGAAGCGATGAGGTCGGCAATGGCTTCGGCCTGTGCCAAATCGAACTTGCGGTTGACGAAAGCGCGGCGGGTGAACTCGCCAGGCTCGGCCATGCGGCAGCCTTTTGCGATAAGTGCCTGCAAAAGACGCTGTTGGATGAAAACCGAGCCATGCACGCTGATTTCAGCTGAGTCTTCGCCCGTGAAGGAATGTGGGCCTTTGAAAAATGTCACCAAAACCTCGTCAAGCATCTCGTCACCATCCACAATCTGACCGAAATATGCCTTGTGCGACAGCATTTTATCCATGTCGAAGGCTTTCCCGTTTTGCTGAAAGAGCTGCGCGACGATAGGGAAGGCATGGCTGCCCGAAATCCTGATGACGGCAATGGCGCCCATGCCGTGTGCAGTGGCTATGGCGCAAATCGTGTCTTCGTTCATGATGTTGACTTGCATGGCTGTAAATTTTGCGCAAAAATAGGAAAATTTAAGGGAACAAAATCCGTGACGGCACAAAACGTGTTTGCTGCTTTCCGCCCGTTGTCAAAAAAAAAGGAAACTATCGTGTTTTTGTTTGTGTCAACAGGTGATATTTCCATAAAAAAGTAGGAGGAAAAGCATTTCCCCCTACTTGAATTATGATGCAATATCGCAATTATTCTACAGGAATGTCCTTGTTGACGTTCTTTGAACCGACGAGGGCGTAGAACAGCAGGAAGGCGAAGCCAACGATGATGACCCAGTAGCTGTTGATGCTGCCAACCGAGTCGGCAATCCAGTTCTGGACGAACGGAATGATGCCGCCGCCGCAAACCAAAGCCATGAAAATGCCGGAAGCAGCAGGTGTGTATTTGCCGAGGCCTTCAGCTGCAAGGTTGAAGATGGCGCCCCACATCACGGATGTGCAGAGACCGCAAAGGGCAACAAACAACATGCTCAGTGGAACGACCTTTTCACCCAATGAAATGGTGATTTCCTGAGGGATGAACATGATGCAGAGCACAAAGATGATGGCAATAATGGAAACGGTGGTCAGCATGGCTTTTGATGAGACTTTGCCGCCAATGGCACCGCCAATCAGACGGCCGCACATCATCAGGAACCAATACAAGCCGATGATGGTACCGGCAATGGCAGGACCGATGTTTGCCTGGCTCGACATGTAAATGTTTGCCGTGTTCGGAATGCCGACTTCAACGCCGACATAGAAGAAAATGGCGATGGCACCGAGGACGAAGTGACGGAATGACATTGGGCCGTAAGGGTCTTTCTTGACATTGCCGCTCAAACGGGCTGCCTTTTCTTCGGCGGTCTCCATGTGCGGTTCCGGAATCTTAGTAATCATAATCACCACGAAAGCAACGGCGAAGATGGCCATGGCAATAATCATGGCAGGTGCTGCATCGGCCACGGAAGCGGTTTCGATGCTGCCGCCGATGAGCCAACCCAGAAGGATAGGAGCCAAGGTGCCGCCTACCGAGTTGCAGCTGCCGCCCAATTGGATGAGCTGGTTGCCTTTGTTGCCGCCGCCGCCGAGGGTGTTCAGCATAGGATTGACGACGATGTTCAGCAGGCACATCGAGAAACCGGCCACGAAAGCACCGAGAACATAAACGAGGAACGATTCGGCATAGCCCGAAATGAACTGAATGCCCACGCCGATGAAACCGACGGTAACAGCCAGTAAGGATGTGAATTTGTAGCCTTTACGCTTCAAAATGATGCCGGCAGGAATGCCCATGCAGGCGTAAGCGATGAAGTTGGCCAAGGTGCCAAGCTGTGACAAGGCTTTTGAAGCACCGAATTGGTTAGTAACAATGACGCCCATCGAACCAGCGAAATTGGTCACGAAGGCAATCATGAAGAACAAGAGGAACATCACGATAATCGGCACCGTGAAATTCTGTTTGTTTTCTGCTTTTTCCATAGTAATTAGTGTTTAGAATGTTGAAAATTTAAAAATAATGATCTCTTTGTATTCTTCGCCCGGACGCAGGAAAGTGTTCGGGAAGTTCGGTTTGTTGGGCGAGTCGGGGAGGGCCTGACATTCCAAAGCCACGCCGTCGTAGTCGTTGTAGTCGCGGCCACTCTTGCCTTTCGGACAGCCTGAGAGCCAGTTGCCCGTGTATACCTGGACGCCGGGTTGCGTGGTGTAGAGTTGCACCATGCGGCCGTTGCCATCGTAGGAAAGTTCGGCGGCAAGATTCAGCTTGTCCTTGCAAAGGTCGTTGATGACCCAGCAGCTGTCGTAGCCTTTGCCGTTAATCAGGTCAGGGAAGTCGCTTTGGATGTCCTGACCGATGAGTTTGCCTTCGGTGAAATCCATTGGCGTGTTGTAGACCGATGCCATTTCGCCCGTCGTAATCAGTTCTTCAGTGGCAGGCAGGAAACGCGATGCGTTCAAACGCAACTTGTGGTCGAGGATAGTGCCGTTGCCTTCACCCTTTAAATTAAAATAGGTGTGGTTGGTCATATTGACGATGGTCGGGGCGGTGGTCACGGCTCCGAGGCGTATGTTCAGTTCGTTGTCGTCGTTCAAGGTGTAGCGCACTTTTGCCATGACTTCGCCCGGATAACCGGCTTCGCCATCGGCTGAAAGATAAGTGAACACTACGCTTTCGCCTTCGATGCGACTGGCCCATTTCTGATTGGCGAAACCAATGTTGCCGCCGTGCAGATGATGATGTCCGTCACCCGTGTTGATTTCCAACTGATAGTCTTTGCCATCAATGCAGAATTTGCCGTGGTTGATGCGGTTGGCAAAGCGGCCAGGCACTTTTCCGGCGCATGGGCCGTCGCCCAAATAATCTAAGGCATTGGGATAACCCAAAACGATGTCATCCATCTTGCCATTGCGGTCAGGCGTCAAAATGGAAACGATGCCGGCACCGATGTCGCTCAGTTTCACTTCGATACCGTTGTTATTGCTTAATGTGTAGAGCATGATGTCCTTGCCACAGGAAGTCTTGCCCCAAACTTGTCTTTCGATTTTCATATTACCAAAGTTTGTTCGGATAAACGCCTTTTTCAATCAGGTTGACAATCTTTTTCATTACATCCGGTTTGTCTTCTTTATAGGTCACGCCGAACCATGAAGCATCGCTCGACAGCACTTTCAGCTTGGCATGGCCGTCGTTGATGGACTGGTTGACCATCAAAGGAATGAAAAATTCAGCCTTGATGTTGGTTGTGGCCGGACCTTTCAGGAATTCGACGAAACCTTTTTGTGAATACTCGAAGAAATCAGGCGTGAAGCCGAAGAAGTTCATGGAGACCAATGAATCCAGGTCGAGTGGGTGAGAACCGGTTTCATCGGTATAGGCAGCGCCGCCGTCTTCGGTGTGGCCGATGGCAGTGCGCTCGACGATGGTCTTCAGGTTGCCGCAACGGTTGGCCGTGCAGATGCCGCGTGAAACGGTGCCGAAATCCGACATGGTGTTTCTCAATTTGTAAGCCACCATGCTGTAGGCGCCTTTCTTGCCTTCGCAGTCCATCAGGTATTTGGCCATCACTTCGTAGGCTTCCTTGCCATAGAAATCGTCGGCATTGATGACGGCAAACGGTTCCTTGATGACATCTTTCGCCATCAAAACGGCATGGCATGTACCCCAAGGCTTGACGCGACCTTCGGGAACGCTGAAACCTTCCGGAAGACTGTCGAGGCTCTGATAGACATATTCGACTGGCATTCCGAAACGCTCGGTGTTGTTGATGCTTTCGAAGGCTTCGGCGAAATCCTTACGGATGACGAAAACGACTTTTCCGAATCCGGCGCGCTTGGCATCGAAAATGGAATAATCCAAAATGGCTTCGTTGTTCGGGCCAACGCCGTCCATTTGCTTCAGGGCTCCGTAACGTGAACCCATTCCTGCTGCTAAAACTAATAATGTTGGTTGCATGATTTATTTTTTTTGTTTGTTAATTTGTTTCCAATCAGCTCCCTGAGCTTGTCGAAGGGGCAATTCAATTATTCACCTTTCGTTTTCATCCGTCATTTCGACAGGCTCAATGAGCGGGATTTTTGCAGTTCCCTGAGCTTGTCGAAGGGGCGATTCAATTGTTTGCTCTTTCAATTTCATCCGTCATTTCGACAGGCTCAATGAGCGGGATTATTACAACTTCCGGGCGCCATCGGAAATGACAACATCGTAGACCTTTGGCTCGTGGCCGAATTCCTTGATGAAACGGTATTTTGCCTTGGCAACGAAATCTTCATACAATTCTTCCTTGACCAGATTGATGGTGCAGCCGCCGAAACCGCCGCCCATGACACGGGACCCCGTAACGCCACATTCCTTGGCGACAGCGTTCAGGAAATCCAGTTCGTCGCAACTCACTTCGTAGAGTTTGCTCATGCCGTAATGTGTGCCGTACATACGGTCGCCAACTGTCTCGTAATCACCTTTTTCAAGGGCTTCGCAGACATCGAGGACGCGTTGCTTTTCGCCGATGACATACTCGGCGCGCATATAATCTTCAGCACTGATTTCACTCTTAACTTCGTTCAGCATGTCCATTGTTGCGTCACTCAAAAACTTCACTTCAGGATGCTTTGATGCAATGTGTGCGCAAGCGTTTTCGCATGACTCGCGACGCTTGTTGTAGGCCGAGTTTGCCAGCTCGTGTTTTACGCGAGTGTCTAACAGCACCAGTTTGTAGCCTTTCGGGTTGAATGGGAAATATTCAAACTCCATGGTGGCGCAGTTGAGGCGCATCAGGTGGCCTTTCTTGCCGAAAATGGATGCAAATTGATCCATGATGCCGCATTTCACGCCACAGTAGTTGTGCTCTGTGCTCTGGCCGATCTTTGCAAGCTCGAACTTGTCGATGCCGTTCTGGAAGATTTCGTTGAGGGCGAAGGCGTTAAAGGTTCGCGTGCTATCAAGGTAGTCAGCGAAGCAAAAGCAAAAGAGGACTGGGATACCCAGTTCTGGATTGTAATGAATGACGGTATGTGGCTTGAGGATGGCCAGAAGGTAACTTTCGAAACAGCTGAAGGAAACCGTGGTGTTCAGGCAGTTAACGTAACTGTAGTTCGCTAATTATAGCC
>CALGBV010000171.1 GCA_937884015.1 uncultured Bacteroidales bacterium | reverse complement strand
CAAGGTCTATCACAAACATTTGATGGTGAAATTGTCGCCCAATGTGACCAGCATCGCTGAGATTGCGCAGGCTGCCGAAGCCTCAGGTGCTGATTCCGTCTCGCTGATTAACACTTTGTTAGGCATGGCTATTGATGCCGAAAAGCGCAAACCGATACTCTCCATGGTGACGGGCGGCATGTCGGGCGCTTGCGTCAAGCCAGTGGCTTTGCGTTGCGTTTGGCAAGTGTCAAAAGCGGTGAAGATTCCTGTAGTCGGTTTGGGCGGCATTTCAAGCGCCACTGATGCCGTTGAGTTTATGTTGGCAGGCGCATCGGCAATCGAAATCGGAACCGCCAATTTCATTGATCCGGCCATTTCGGCTAAGGTTGCAGCTGGCATCACTGATTATTGTGAACGCCATGGATTTGCGAATGCTATTGATTTGAAAGGCGCATTGGAATAAGAAAACACAGATAAAACGCTGATTTTGAATTGAACACGGATTCTTCGGATTTACACGGAAAAGTTTTGAATGTAAAATCATAATCCGTTGAATCCGTGCAATCCGTGTTCGTTTTTTTTGTGTTCAGTTTGATACATTTGACCATTTCTGCAAAGTTCGCTGTTGGCATCACTGATTATTGTGAACGCCATGGATTTGAAAATGCTCTGGATTTGAAGGGAGCTTTGTTATAAAAAATAGCAACAGCGCAGATGTCATCTGCGCTGTTACTTTTATTCGTTGTCCTCATTTTCATTTTCTGATTCGGAGTCGAACGGAATTCCGTATTTTGGGGTGATGTTTTCGTCCCACCATTTATGGAATTTATCTGCTTCTTCCTTACGGAATTTTTCCATTTCCTTGTCGGTAAATTTCGGCTCTTGGGCTTTTTTATTCTTGCGTAAATCTTTTATCAAGTATATTACGAATATCACGACGAGTATGAACGGTGCATCAACATAAAACACTTCCATGTCTTTCTCCTTTTCTGTTTTGATTTGCGTAGAAAACTTTTATTTTTAGAGGCAAAACCAATGGGGTCATTCAATCCAGCCTTTTTTCCTCCATTCGGCTTTTGTCTCCTCGACCATCTTCTTAACCTTTTCCGATTCTTCAGCGTAATACTTTTCCATCTCCTCATCGGTAACCTTCGGCTCTTTGGCCTTTTTATTCTTGCGCCAATCTTTAATGGTGATGACCATTATGATTATTATGACTACCCAACTTGTTTCGAAGTATATCATCGTTCCATTCTCCTTTCTTGCTGCAAACATACGACTTTACGTTTTTCTGTCAGGGAATTTTTTCAGTATTTCGCTGACGCGCTCGCTTTCTTCCTTGAAAAGTCTATCCACCTCTTTTTTGCGTTCCTCTTCGGCCTTGCGCTGGCGGCGCTGTTCCACAAAATATTTCACCGTCCATCCTATTAAAAGAATCACACCTACTATTCCTATGTCTATATACATGACTCAATTGTTTTTATGCCGCAAACATACGCCTTTTTCATTTACAGAAAACAGGTTGCAACATTGCAAGCTCATTTTGCAAAATAAGGATTATTTGTTCCACCACCACCAATCGGGCGAGTCATCCATCCACGACTTGTAGCCTGGATCGTTTTTCACTTTCCTTGTTTCCTTGGCGGCTAACACAGCGAATACTATGACTACGATAATCCAATACATTGTTTAGTTCTCCTTTCTTGCTGCAAACATACGACTTTGCGTTTCTCTGTCAGGGAATTTTTTCAGTATTTCGCTGACGCGCTCGCTTTCTTCCTTGAAA
>CALGBV010000170.1 GCA_937884015.1 uncultured Bacteroidales bacterium | reverse complement strand
AGTCTGTATTTTGGCCACGGCCTTGCTGGTGGGTAACGCATTGAGGACGAATGTCCCGTTTTTGAAAAAAAGTCTATTGCCTTCCGCCTTGTTAGGTGGTTTGCTGCTTTTGATTTTTAAGGCTTTTCCTGGTTGCAACCATTTGGTCAACAAGCCCGTGATGGAAGTGATTACCTATCATGCCTTGGGCCTTGGTTTTGTTGCATTGGCATTGAAAAACAACAAGATAGAGTCGAAGTCATCGCCAATGAAAGTGATTGAGACGGGCGCTCTGACGGCATCAACCTACGTCATTCAAGGTATTGTGGGTCTTTTGGTCTCGATACCGTTTTTCTATTTTGGCAAGCGTTTGTTCTATGCCAGCGGTTTGCTGCTCCCGATGGGTTACGGACAAGGACCTGGTCAGGCTTTGAATTTCGGCAAGATTTTCTCGGGCTGGGCTGCACAGCAAGGTATGGAGTTCTCAGGCGCTGATTTCGGCTTGGCCATTGCTGCTACGGGTTTCGTCGTCGGTAGTGTCATCGGAGTCATTTACATGAACATTCTTCGCCGTCATGGCAAGTTGTCGGCCAGGAAAATGAATCATGCCGTGAAGAATAAGCTTGAAGATTACGAGGGCAAAAACGAAATTCCTGATGCCGAATCCATCGACAAGCTTTCGGTGCAGATTTGCATGGTGCTGTTCGTCTATTTGCTGGTTTACCTGTTTACAAACTGGATTCAAGGCATGGAATTGGGCAAATTCGGCACAAACACTTTGAAACCTATGCTTTGGGGCTTCAATTTCCTGTTGGGTACCTTGTTCGGCATTGGATTCAAGTGGATTTTGGGCCGTTTCAAAAAGGCTAAACTCGTTCAGCGTGAATACATTAACAATTATATGCTGAACCGTATCAGTGGTTTCTGCTTCGATATTATGATTGTGGCTGGCACGGCTGCCATCAGTTTCGAGGAACTCGGCAAGTTCATCCTGCCTTTCATCTTGATTTGCGCTTTGGGTGCCGTTGCCACGTTCATTTATGTGCTCTTCATCTGCAAACATCTTTATCCTGATTATCAATATGAAGGCTTCTTCTCGATGTTCGGCATGTTGACGGGAACCGCCAGCAATGGCATGATTCTCCTGCGTGAAATCGACCCGAAGTTTGAGACGCCTGCCGCCAATAACCTTGTGCTGCAGACCTTGGCCGCCATCGTTTTAGGTTTCCCTGTGCTGCTGCTCATGGGTTACGCCCCGCAAAGCATGACGGCTACATGGATTACCTTGGGAATTTTGGTCGTATTCTGGATTGCTTTGACTTTATTCATGTTGCGGACAAAGATTTTCAAGAAAAACCGCAAAAATCAGGTTAAGGAAGAATGATTTTCAATAAATTATGAAAAGAGGTTTTGGAAGTGACAACCATTCGGGCGTTTGCCCGGAGGTTTTGGAAGCCATCGCCCGTGTCAACCAGGAACATGCCTTGGCATACGGCGATGACGAATATTGCGCTGCTACCGAGAAGCGTTTCAAACAGTATTTCGGCGAACAGGCCAACGTTTATTTCGCCTTCAACGGCACGGGCTGCAACACGCTTTGCATCGATGCCATGACGCGCTCGCACCATGCGGTGGTGTGCGCCGAGACTGCTCATATTAATGTTGATGAATGTGGTGCGCCTTCGCGAATCGTGGGCTGCCGTCTTCTGACGGTGCCGACACCCGACGGCAAACTGACGCCTGAGTTGGTGAAAACGCAATTACACGGCTTCGGTTTTGAGCATCATAGCCAGCCGAAAGTGATTTCCATCACGCAGCCTACCGAGTTGGGCACGCTTTACACGATAGATGAAATCAAGGCCTTGGTTGCTTTGGCGCACGAATACGGCATGTATGTCCATGTTGACGGAGCCCGTTTGGGCAATGCTGCCGTTGCCTTGAACTGCACTTTCCGTGAAATGACGACCGACCTTGGCGTTGATGCCGTTTCGTTTGGCGGCACCAAAAACGGCCTGATGATGGGGGAGGCGGTCGTGCTGCTCAACCCTGAACTTGCCGATGGTTTCAAATACCGCCGCAAGCAAGCCATGCAGCTATGCTCGAAGATGCGTTTCATCGCTGCACAGTTCGATGCGTATTTTGAAAACGACTTATGGCGCCGCAATGCCGAACATTCCAACCGGATGGCGCAGCTTTTATATAATAAGGTGAAAGACATCCAGGGCGTCAAGGTGATGTATCCCGTTCAGGCCAATGGCGTGTTTGCACAATTGCCGCGCAAGGTCTGGAAGGAATTGCAGAACCATTATTTCTTCTACGATTGGGATGAGGATGCCGATGTGGTGCGCTGGATGTGCGCTTTCGACACGACCGAACAGGATATTTTGGATTTTGTGGCTGTGCTGAAGCAACTGATGAAGGGATGATGGGTGAATGGTGATTAGCTCGTTGAGCCTGTCGAAACGGCGGTTTCATGGTGAATGGTGATGATTTTAATTTGTAATTTATTCAATAACATAATTCTAATCAAATGAAAAAGCTAATGATTTGTATCGGATTGGCTGGGACGCTTGCCGCTTGCGCGCCTCAGCAGCCTGCCGACGAAGCTCAGGCTCAGCCGCAGGAACAGGAATTCAAGTTCCTCGTCGTTCTCGAGATAGTATTCGCGAACGTTGATGAAGTTGACGTAGGTCGTGCGCCCCTTCTCAGCACCTGGTGCATCATCCGACGCCCAGTCTGTGATCGTGAAGGTCGCCTCGGGCGCCGTCGCCCGAAAGACCATCATCACGTTCGGCAGATAGATCTTGTTGGGCTGGCCGTTGCGCCGGCGGTCCAGGATGTGCGTGCCGCAGAGCTCCGGCACCGCGACGCCGCCGTCGGAGACGATGCCGCGCACGAGGAACGTGCCGTTCGTGACGGCGTAGGGCTTCTCGACGTCGGCCTTGTCCGCCGCCAGGAAGAAGATGCTGTAGTGATGTCCCGGTTTGAGGCCCGTGAGACGCTGCGACAGCCGGTTGGGCCGCGCGCCGCGCGTGAAGCAGGCGACATGATCACCGATACCCGCCTTGACCTTCTTGCGCGATTGACGCTGCCCGAAACCGGCGACGGTGAGCGGCCTCACGTCGCCGTCCGCCGTCCAGCCCGTGAGGCCGTCCGCGAAATCGGGGTTCGTCACGTGCCCGGGCAGGTACTTGAATCCCCATTCCGCAGCGAGGTCGCCGGTGCCGCCCTCGATGCAGTAGTAGCGCACCGCCTTGCAGAGCCAGCGCGCGACGTCGTCGTCCGTGTGGTGGAAATAGCCTGCCGACACGCCGCCGATCTCGTCATAGGCCGGATCGGTCGCGAAGCGCCGGAGGAGGTCCGAGTAGAGCACCTTCATGTCGGAGTGCGGCTCGGGCCAGTCCGTCCAGAAGCCCGGATCGAGGAACGTGCCGAGATACCACACGATGCGGCTGGCCGCGGCCGGGCAGAGCTCCGCGACGGACCGCTTCCAGTCGATGAAGTGCTGCTCCCACTTGTGGGCCTCGGAGGGGTCGCTCAGACCCGCGACGTACGCCTCGGGATACAGCATGCCCTCGCCGCGGCCCGTGTTCACGCAGGCGGCGAGCTCGGTCGTCTGCGACATCGGGTCCTTGAAGCAGTTCTCGGT
>CALGBV010000169.1 GCA_937884015.1 uncultured Bacteroidales bacterium | reverse complement strand
CAATAGAAGAAAATGCCATCCCATTTCTGATAGTCATCAATGCCGCCCGAACCTGGATTCAAATGCATGTTTACATTTGTACACGATGCCTGCTGAATCCACTCACCTTGACATCCTGGTTTCACAAAAACGGTAACGGAACCTTGTCCGTTATATGCCGAAAAATCAAACGACATTTTGTAACGGTTGAAAATGCTGTTATCGGTGTAATCGAACGCAACATACGAACCGTCAGGAAGATACACACTCGATTTATTTGCACCATCGGCGACACGCGCAAAAAGGAAAACACCGCCATCGACAGCATTGTCAGCCCATGGCAAAACGTTTCCATCGCCGTCAGCATCATAACCAACGCCAAAGAAGGTGCCCCAATAACTTGGGTGCATATCGAGTTCAATGTCGATGATGCCGCCATTCTGGAAATTAAAATCGAAATCGGGCGTGGCTTTTCGCGTTGCCATGTGACCAATGCCCGAACCGCCGTGGACATACCAAATGCCAATGGATTCGTCGGGCGTCATCAAGGCATCCGATACATAATCGACATCAAAGTCGGGCGAACCTGCCGTGTACATGTGCGAGGTCTGCCAGCCGTGCTGACCGTTCATATTGCTCGTCCCCGTTTCAAAATCATTGAAATCGCAGACATATTCAACTTGCGCCGACATTGTAAACACAAATGTCAAAAGACTTAAAAGTAATGCTAATTTCTTCATATTATGTTATTTATAAGTTTTCTTTTTCATTCTCAAGAAACAAGTTCCAAAGGCATTCATTGCTTCTTCGGCTTCGAAGCCAAGCGTTGCATAATAGTCTTTCACTTTCGGATGCGTGACATCCACGATAAGCGTAAAACAAGAATGTCCTTTTGCAATTCCCTGTTGTTCAATATCTTTCAGGAGCATCTTCCCTATTTCCTTGCCGCGTTCTGACGGAATTATGGCCAATGAATCGATGTAAAATTCACCTGGTTGTGTTTCCATGTCCGAACCATTCAAATCAATACCATTTCTTTCTTTGATGATTCGGAAAGTCTTTTCGCGCATGGCGGCATAATCCTTACCATCGTAAGCCACCAAACCGCCAATAGGTTTTCCATCATGTTCTGCTATGCGCGTGTTCCGATAACTGTAAAGCGTGTCTTCCATAGCGCAAATGGATTCGGTGCTTTGCAGTATGGCTTCAATTTCAGGTGTTTGCGTTCCAAAATCAAAACGCCCAATGGCCGACAAGACCACTTTTGCTATAAAAGCAGCATCGTCAATAGTTGCATTGCGAAATATGAGTTCCTTAAAATCAACCATTTCATCGAATCACTTCTTCTCAATGGATTTCCTGAACCATCTTACGGCTTCGGAATAACTTTGCTCCACGCCAAGCCCCTTCATGTAGCAGGAACCCAAATTGTACGACCTGATTTCGCCGTGTTGTTTGGCAGCTTTTTTCAACCATTTGGCAGCATGTTCGAAATCGTTGCTCTCTTCGTAGCAAATGCCCAAATTGTATTGCGCGTCAGCATCGCCATCGGTGGCAGCCTGTTTGTAACGCGCTATGGATTCGTTTAATTCGTTGATTGTCATAATAGGTTCTTCTATCTTTCTATAATCTCAATATTGTTTTTTATGTCCTTCCATAGAGACGTTTCAAAACGTCTCTACGGAACGGAACATAAATTCAATTATTTTTCGACTTCTTTCTTCAGTCTTTCAGTCAACATTGGAACAATCTTGTGCAGGTCGCCAACGATGCCAAGGTCGGCAACGCTGAAGATAGGTGCAAACTTATCCTTGTTGATAGCGATGATGAAGTCGGATTCTTCCATACCTGCAAGGTGCTGGATGGCGCCGCTGATACCGCAAGCCATGTAGAGGTTAGGACGGACAGTCTTACCTGTCTGACCCACCTGACGCTCGTGAGGCATCACGCCGT
>CALGBV010000168.1 GCA_937884015.1 uncultured Bacteroidales bacterium | reverse complement strand
CAAAGCGCCGCCGCCGGTTGAGACATAACTGACGCGATCGGCCAAGCCGAACTTGTTGATGCAGCTGACGCTGTCGCCGCCGCCAATCAGTGAATAAGCGCCGTTTTGTTCGGTAGCTTCAACAATGGCATCGGCCAATGCTCTTGAACCTTCGGCAAACTTGTCGAATTCAAACACGCCGCATGGTCCGTTCCACAAAATGGTCTTCGATTGCTTGATGATGCCAGCATAGAATTTACGGCTTTCAGGTCCGCAGTCCATGCCTTCCCAACCGTCAGGAACGTTCATTGGGTCAACGACTTGCGTGTTAGCATCGTTTGAGAATTTGTCGCCAACCACGACATCGAACGAAAGGTAAAGGTTCACGCCTTTATCCTTTGCTTTCTGGAGGATTTCAAGGGCGAGGTCAAGCTTATCGTCTTCGCAAATCGAATTGCCGATTTTGCCGCCAAGGGCTTTCTTGAAAGTGTAAGTCATGCCGCCGCAAAGAATGAGGTTGTCAACCTTAGTGAGCAGGTTTTCGATGATGTCAATCTTAGTGGAAACTTTTGAGCCACCCATAATGGCTGTGAATGGACGCTGGATTTCGTTCATCACCTTGTTGACGGCTGCCACTTCCTTACCCATAAGGTAGCCGAACATCTTGTGGTCGGCATCGAAATAATCGGCAATCAAAGCGGTGGAAGCGTGGGCGCGGTGAGCGGTGCCGAATGCATCGTTGATGTAGTAATCGCCATAGCTTGCTAAGGTCTTGGTGAATTCCTTTTGTGAGGCTTTCAGGGCTTTTTTGGCTTCGTCGTAGCCTTCTTCGCCTTTTTCAATGCCGCGAGGCTTGCCTTCTTCCTCAGCATAGAAGCGGAGGTTTTCGAGCAACAGGACATCGCCAGGCTGCATGGCAGCGACTTTATCGGCGGCTTTTGCGCAATCTTCGGCAAATGCTACGTCTTTTCCGACAAGTTCCTTCAGATGGGCCAAAATCGGCTTCATTGAGAAATTCGGATCTGGGTTTTTCTTCGGACGGCCAAGGTGCGACATCAAGATAATCATGCCTTTGTCGTTGATGACTTTCTGTATGGTCGGCATGGCTGCACGCATACGGGTGTCGTCTGTAATATTGAAGTTTTCGTCCAACGGGACGTTGAAATCGACGCGGACGACAACGCGTTTATTTTCAAAGTTTACTTGATCAATGTTTATCATAATGTTTTGTTATTTAGGATTTTCCGTTATGTGCTTTTCTTCCGGCATTTTGCTTGACAAGCATATTGATTGCCTTTGGCATCATCTCGAAATCGAAAGGCGAATTGGTCAAGGTTTCACCTTCAGTTTCAAGAAGCAGTGAGTGAGCCGGTTTGGAAGTTATTCTGATTTTCTTGCCTCTGAAAGTCGAAACCTGTTTCATCTTATTGATGAAAGTTCCATCATAGATATTGCTGACATTGGTGGCAAACTTGAAAATTGACACATCCTTGATGACAGTTAAGTCAAACAAACCATCATCGGGAACAGCATTAGGCATCATCATCATGCCGCCGCCGTTGAATCTGCAGTTTCCTATGGAAAGGCTCAGAATGTAATCGTCAAAGACTTGCTTGTCATCAATTTCAATGACGATATTCGTTATCTTGAAATTCAGGAGACAAGTCACAGTGTTCAGTAAATATCTGATTTTACCACCTTTACCATTTTGTTTCATGATGTTGGTTTTTTTGCAGACCATTTCATCAAGACCAGTTCCGGCGGCGTTCAGGAAATAACGCACTTTTGGGTCACCATCGTTATAATATGTCACTTTGCCAATGTCGTGCGCAAAAGTGTTTCCTGCTTTCAGGATTTTGACGATTTTCTGGTAATCTTCGGGAAAATCAAAGGTTCTTACCCAGTCGTTGCCTGTCCCGACGGGAATTGTGCCCATCGTGATTTCGGTGGTTGGAACCACATCTTGCGTGAAAATGCCATTGATGACTTCGTTGTTGGTGCCGTCGCCGCCAACGGAAATGACTTTGCGGAAGCCTTTTTCAGCAATGCCTTGTCTGACTATTTCTATCGCATGACCTTGATATTCTGTTATAACAGCCTCAAAATCAAATCCTTCATCTAATAAAATCTGCTTTATTGTTGGCCAGTCCTTTTCTGCTTTTCCAATGCAAGCCTTAGGATTGACGACAACTAACCATTTGCTGTTTTCTTCGTTCATTCGGAGATAAAATTTGCGTCAAAGATAGTAAAAGTTTTTATTAGTTTTTTGTTTTGGGCAAACATAAATGATAATTGGATAAAATTGATGTTTTTTCCGTAAACACAAATAGTCATTAATTATCCAAAAATGAATTGGATAACAAAATACCAATAGTCTAATTCGTGGCTATTTGCTTTTTTTCAAACGTCTTTAATAGTAAGTGATATTCAAATCAAGACGTTTTTCCTGCAATTTTTCAATAGTCTTGTTTCTCACTTTCGTGTTGTAGACTTTCAGCTGTTTCAACGATGCCAAATCTTCAATCGGTGAGAGGTTTTTCACATTGGTATTGTTGATGAAAAGTTTTTCCAATTTTGTCAATCCCGACAATGGCTTCAATGAACTGACAGGCGTTCCGCTGGCGTTCAAAGTGTTGAGGTTGAGCATGTTCTTCAGCGGATCCAGATTGTCGATTTGCGTGTTTTCGATGTTCAGCAGTTCCAAGGCACTATCCATTTCGATGGGTTCAAGGCTCTTGACGGGCGTGTTTGGAATGTTGAGTTCTTTCAGGTAAATCTTGTTTGAAAGCGGCTTCAAATCTCTGATGCTTTGGTTGTTTGCGGTGAGCGATTCAATCCAGGTCAAATCTGCAATCGGAACCAGCGACTCGATTTGCATTTCCGGGTCGATGGTGATTTCGCGCAAGTCGATGATTTGCTGCAACTGCAAATCGGTCGGCATAGTTGAAGTATATGGAACGTGTACCCTGAAAATCTCTTTCCAAGTGTCGTCGATGTTTGTCCACCAGTTTTTCAGG
>CALGBV010000167.1 GCA_937884015.1 uncultured Bacteroidales bacterium | reverse complement strand
AGAGACCGGCAACATCAGTTTCGTGAAAAACACCACCATCACCACGCTGCAGCGCAATGAGGTGAAATCAATGATTGAAAAGGAACTGGATTAATCCATTACCGAATCACAACCTTCCTGACCATCACGCCTTTTGCGGTGCTTATCTTCAGGAAGCAGATGCCTTTGGCAAAGGCATCGACTGCAATATCCAAGGATTTTCCTTCAGCATCAGCATTATAAATCAGCGCACCTTTGGCATCATACACCGACAGCTGCATGATGTCGTCCGATGCCGTGACATGCAGTATGCCGTTGGCCGGATTCGGATATACCTCGCAGCATAAATCCTGCGTTTCCGACACGCCTTGCATAGGATTGATTACAATGTCGGAGCCATTGTCGGTGCCGACCATAGGATAATTTGTGGAGACGACACGGATACGGTAATGCGCGCCGTTGGCATCGTTCGGCAGACTGACTTCCATGCTGCCACTTTGGTTGGTCGTCACGCGGCCCAACTCCGTAGGATTGGCAAAACCGCCTTGCGCATCCGACAGTTGCGCTATCACCTGATTGGGTGCCGCATTGAGGTTTTCGGGCGACATGGTTCCCGTCAAAGTGAAGGAAATCGTGACATTTGTGCCGGCTTCATATTGCGCCAATGGCAAAGGATTGGTCTGCAGCGACGGATTGTAAATCAACAGGATGTCGTCGATAAACATATCATCATCGGTACTGCCCTGCCCTGGCGTCGCATTGGTCGTAATCGTGAAAAGCAGATACCTGACATCGGTGCATGAGCCGTTATGCTGAAAAGGAACCGACATACGACGCCAAGTCATGGCACCCCCTGCCTGAGCCGTGCGATGAAAACCCATCATGGCGGTGGCTACCAGCTTATCGGCAGGTTCTTCGCTACCATCGGCCAGAAACTTATAGTCGGCATCGCCGTGGACAGCCGCATGAATCTGAGCATTTTGAGATTCGGAAACGCTTCGGAAGCAAACCCAAACCGACAAGGAATCAGGGACATTGCTGACAGACGTATTGAATCGGGCATCGCTGCGCTGCGTGTAGTTGTAGTTGCCGCTGCCCGTGGCCGACATGCTACCGGCATTCATTCTGCCGTTGGTCAGGTTGCCGTTGGCCGTAATGCCTAAGACCGAATTGGGATAAATCCTGACGCTTTTCGAGCCGCTGGAACCAGGCCTCACCTGCGACGACTCCTCTATCTGCTTGGAAAGAAAACCCGAAAAAGTGCCCGACGCCGACATGGTGGAATGCCAGTTGACAGGCTCGTAGGACGAATTGCCTGAGCCGAAATTGGCCCATTGCTCAAAGCCGCGGTTTTCGAACTGCTGGCCGTATTGGGCGAATGCTTTGGAAAACAGAAATGCGAAAACAAAAAGTAAAATGTTTTTTTTCATATCGTTGTATTTATTAAAACACAAAAGGAATGGTTCTCACCATTCCTTTCATCTTATTGTCCTTAAATGAATTATGCTTCTTCCGTTAAATCGACGATTTCAGCTTCAGGAGCATTTTTCATCACGGATGCGATGCCATTGTTCATCGTGGTCTCGCTGGCATACATCTGGCTTGAGCCAATGACTTGGCCGTTGGTAGCCATCAGGTTGAAGAAAGGTTTGCCGTTGGCGGCCACCTTCTTTTCGAAGCGTGCTTCGGTTTGAGCGTTTTTCTTTACGGATTCAACGCCGTTGAGGCATGAAACCTTGGTCTTGTAGCCCTGGCTGGTGAGGATGACCTGGCCGTTGGTGGCCTTCAGATTGAACTGGAATTCGCCGTTCTTTCTGGTTGTAATTTCAAATTTACCCATGATATTTCTGTTTTTCAAATAAGTTTAGGCTGCAAATATAGGATTTTTTGATGATAAGCATAATAATCTTTTCAAAAACTTTAAAGCAAACACAGAACTACATCTTAATCTTAAATTCACGAAACGGCATCGTTACACCCACGAAGGGTCAAAAACGAATGCAAAAAAAAGCATACAGCTTTTCTGCGCAGTTGTATCTGTCATTTTTATGGAAATTTGGAGAATTGTTTTTTCAATTAAGTTGACGGATAAAAATAAGCCACACCAAACAGAAGCTAGCACTATGCAATGTCAATGCGTAAAGACATATCGCAAGATGTCTTTCAAGTCGAAACAGGCTTCATTGACAAGTTTTTTTTCATCTCCATCGGATGTTTTCATCCAATGAAGAGCTGCGTTGAATATCGCATCGATTCGCTTCCTGTCGGGGTATAATTGCTTTGATTTCATGAATGAAACAGTGTCGGCAAAACGATGTGCGTCAGTGTGGGTGTCGATCATTTCTTCTAATTCGTCAGAAAACCTGTCAGTTAAAGCAGAGAGAGGCATCGTTTTACGATAATCGTCGAAATGTTCCATCAAATCCTGAACCTTGTCGCTTTTAGTGAGTTTTAGGTTGCGGCGTAAAATAAGCAAGGATGCATCGTCATCATCGGTTGTGTCAATTTTAGCAATGGCTTCTTCGATATCAGGCTTTTCCAATAGCGACTCGACGTCATAGGCAAAACCAGATGAACCATACATGCCATCGGAGCAAAGGACGATGCTTTCGCCGTGCAAAAAATCGAAAGAACCTGTGTGGAAACGGCAGTTCCTGTCGCCAATGGCATTGTCGATAGGGGTTGCCGCAACCAAGGCGCCGTGGTCGGTATAAAGTTTGCCGTTCAATTTGATGTTTACCGCTTTGGCGTGGTCATCTGCGGTCATTTGGCGCATACCATCTGCCTTGCTGTGCTTGTAGATGCGAGTGTCACCGACATGAATCCAAATAACCTTGTCATCATCGGTCCGCCACACCACGGCACAGAAGCAGGCCATATCGTTGTCGACGGCAAGTACCGAATCAATAGTCCTGCAGAAATCGCACAACATCGTCTCTGTCAAGGTCTCGCCATTTGACAAGGCTGTTCTGCATTTTCCGAGAAAGCTGTCGCAAACCGTCTTTGAGGCTCTTGCATCATTGGAGCAGCTCCCCACCCCATCGGCAAGTGCCAAAACCATGCAATGCTGTTCTTCCAACCACGCACAGTAATCGCCATTGCGCTCGTGCGAGTCCTTCTTTCTGCCTTTTTGCGATTTTAATGCAATCTGAAATGACATTTACAATTCAATTTAATTCAATGATTTGGATTAACTGTTCAGCAAATCGTCAAGACTTGTGTCATATTTTGAAAATCAATTATTAATTATTTCCAATGCTTTATCAATCACAAAAATATCATCGGAAAAACCTAAGCCAGGAATGTTGTCATGGATGACATCTTCATCGTCAAACAAATACGTCAATGCCCACCGGGCGATGTTTTTCTTCTCAAGGTCATTGCTGTTTTCAATTGTCCAAAACAATGATGCAATTTTGTCTCTCATTATTGAAGAGTCTAAAGCTTTTGGTGGGTTTTGCTTGAATTGAGAATAAAACTGTTTCAATTCATCATCGGGAATGAGACTTCCCATTATCTTTCCGATGGCATTTGCGAATGTTTCGTCGGATCCAATATTCCTAAACAATTCAGCAAAATGCTTGGCATTATCAGGGTCGTAATCGTTCTCCAATAATCCGCAAAACGCCAGTAATTCCATGATTGGAGTCGCTCTTTCCCCCAAAAGAAGCAGTCCTTCTATAAACTCCGACATACTCAAGGAAAGAGCATTACGCAAAACTTCCTGCGCTTCTCTTCGAGTAAAATCTTTTTGTCCCAATGTGATTCTATCAACGAGATTGCCGTCAATACTACCCTGTTTTTCCAAAACCTTCAAATAGACATACGGTGAAATGGAATAAGCAAGCTGAAATATACGGTCATCAAAAAGCAGTTCACTATCCTGGTTGTTCTGCATCCATAGCAACGCTCTAAACAAGTTATAGCGGAACACCTTACTGAACACGCCTATCGGGTCAACTTCAACCTCAGGCAGCTGGCCGTTTCCCAAAAGACATTCGCCCAAAATTGCGACGCCTTCCGCACGATAATGGTCGAGCATGCTCACAACACTAAGCAAAGCCACCTTGTTGCTTCCCTTTCCAAGCAAAAACGAGTTACATTCCTCCGCATCGATGTCGTTCCTTATTGCCTTCAGCAAGGCCTGGGTTTTCTGCAATTCCGAAAAATCGGCGGAATGTATCATTTCATGTATCACGACATTGTGGAAACTATTTGCCGAATGGCCCGACAAAATCTCACGCAATGATTTTTCGCGCACCACAAAAATGCGTTTCTCGGGCGTGCTCAGTCTATGGACATAACTTGCCAACACGGCTGATTTTTTGCCATTCAGTTCTTCGTTATCATTTTGAGCCAATTGAACGACAATCGTATCAGGCGGTTCAACCTGAAGCACCTCGGAATAAACGATTGAAGCAATTTCCTTGAATTTTGTCCGGACAAGTCCCTTGACATCAATGATTTGCCGCTGAGTAAAACCATTATTTGACAGTGCGGTTCCTAATCCTTGATCGTCTTGAATGATAATGTTCATAGCTGATGATGCCGACAACTTCAGTCATCAACCATAGAAAATCCAAAGACAACCATTATCAGCAAGCTAATGATGCCGACAATTTCAGTTATCAATATCGGCCACCATTCATATGTTACGATGTAGCAAACCACACCTGTAGCAAAGAAAAAGTACTCCAAAACTAAGATCAGGTTCAGAAACAGATTAAGTTTTTCTACCAGCTTGGTTTCTCCCAAATCATTACGTAATTCTTCAATTGTTTCCGTTCGGATAAACAGTCCAAATAATCCGGTTACAATTGCATATAACAACATGGCAATTGATATGATGAATCCAGGAGATAATTCAACACATAGCATGGTGATGGCAAGCAAAAGTGCTATGATTGTTGAAATGAGGATTTTACGCGTCAGAGCTGTAATTGTCTGAACCCTTATGCCTTTTGAAAAAAAGCTAAACTTATCAAATAACTTTTTCGATGTTAACCCGAGCCGAGTGTTTTCTGTTTTAGGAGTTGCACCACAATATGCACACTTTCCTCCGTTTAACACCAACGGTTTGCCACAGTTTTTACATGTTGTCATAGTTTTGTCCGTTAAGATTATTATTAAAATCGTTTAATTTACACTTAAACACTTCCATTGATGAAAAGTGATTGGAATCATCTTATATTTCATTCCATTCTAAACAACTGATTATCAAGCAAGAAATAAATCATTTGTGTTTCAATGAGTCAAGCAGGCCACTCCATCCTAATTTTTCAAAGCGTCCTTTTTGAAGCCGATAGCCATCTCCATAAATTCTGTCTTTATTTTTGTATTCTTTTTTGAGCAAAAAAACAGAAAAATCAGTTCCTGTTTTTTCATATACTAACGCACTCCCTAAATTACAGAATCCCTCACATTCGTCCTCTGTTACCTCACGTCCGTAAAGCATTAACCACGAATGGAGCAATTCATGTGCCAAGACACCTTGAAAATGAAGTTCCGGCAGCCCATTTGTCATGAAAATACTAAAATCGTATGACTTGCCAAAACCTGATTTTGAAGACCTAATATAGCCTAATGCATCCCCCATCAAATCCTTGCTTTGCAAGATTATCGGAATGTTTTCCGGAATTCCGAGAATTCCAACGGACTTAAAAATGGAAAGGACCTTTTTGCGACAAGCCTCTACCTGCGATGCCGATGTCACCGATGAAATGGCGCAAACACTGCACAATTCCGTATTCGTTGCTATCAATTTAGAAGGACCTGAAATAATCCGCTGGCAAGAAAAGCAAAATCGGATTTTCTGCGAACCATGTGTCAAATGGGCATAATTTCCCCATTCGTCGTATGTATATGTGCCGTTTCCTATCGGTTTGCCACATACGGAGCATTTCTTTTCAATATGATTATGGTAGCAATCACAATGATAGTTTTTACCATCCAAAGTCAAATAAGAGCCTTCAATGTGTTTGCGGCAATAAGCACACACCAATTTCCCTGAGGCAGGATTACATTCCGGATGAAACAGCTGGTTCCCGATTGTCACAAAAGAACCGGTCAGTTTGCCGCCACAATACGAACAGACCAGACAGTCTTTGTGATAGTACTTGCCACTACACAAAACGCCAATGCCCTTAATAATCTTACCGCATTTTCCGCATCGATTAATTGCCATAATAACAATCCGTTAAAGTGAAAGTCGCATTGATTGTACCGTTTGCTGGAAACTCATTTTGGTTGCGGCACTCACTTGCTTTGCCACTAAAAGCTTGAGCAACGCATTTTCCGTTTCACTGGCCTGAGCATGATTATGGAAACTGGTATAATATATTTTCCCTTTCCCAATTGCAAACTCAACCATAATAGGAAAACCTTCGTTTGCACTTTCCATCAAGACTTTCCCTTGTGAAACACTGACAATCTTCGCCCAATTTGAGAGATCAAAATTCACATCAATTACACTTCCTAAATACTGATGCAAATCTTTATCAACAATGTTGGCACGAACAATACAACTATAATTACCAGTGTCGACCTTCATCAAGTCAGGCCAAGTTCCAATCACGATACCAAAAGTAAGATCAGATGCGTATAACACCCCGCCATTACTGACAAATGATTGCAATTTTCCTGCATCAATATGATCTGAGGTTCCGCAATTCAAAAAGAGTATGTCGCAATTATAATCATTATCGAACGGGAAACACCGGATATTTAATTGTTCTAGAACCAGACCAATATCATCAAACATCGGAGAAGTCACCTTGATTTTCAAATCTTCAATAGACTTTGTATGATTACCGAATTTTCCTCTTTGATCAATCGTTTTCGACTTGGCATTTTGACTAGGTTCACAATTGCAATAGATGCATCTACCGTTATTAAGAATCAACGGCCTGCCGCAGTTGCTACATGTTCCCATACAATTTCAAGATTAGAAAAACATAATCAGAGAAACAGCTCCGCTATGGGAGCTGTTTCTTCAGACTTTTATAAAGTGTCTGATTTTATCAGACTCTCAGCACTAACGGTTTTCCCCATCAATTTCAACAGGTTTTCCATTTTGTCACCTGTCGCGTAATATGAATAAGGATCGCCAAGTACTGTAATCTCTGCTTTAGGAACCGCTTTCAGCTCATTATAATTGGGATCCGAAGCCCCCCATAAAAACAATTTGACATGGTCTTCTGACAAATTTGTCTTCAAGTCTTTAATGTTGTTAACGGCGAACATCTTTTGTGTGTCAGGATGGACATTCTTGGTTGGAGCATCCGTAAAAACAACGACAATCTTGTGACTCTTTTCACGCCATTTGGAGGTCTTTGCTGCATAGATGATAGCATCTAGCGTGGATTCAGGAGCGTCACCGCCACCACACATCGCTATGTTATCCACCTGTGCTTGGAATTCAGGAATTGTGGAAACAAAATCATTGTCATTTTGTACCGCCTCACCTATCTCCAAATCACCATATCCCAACGCACGCATGCGCCAATCAATAATAACGCTTTGATCAGCCCCCAAACCTTCCACAAATGATTTTACATTATTCTTGACATTATCGATGCATGAGCTCATTGAACCCGTGCAGTCAAAGCAGAACACCACATCTGCCACGCCTTTAACCTTAATGCCAGATGATACTGGCCTTGAAATAATATTTTTACCCATAATATTAAATTTAAACTTACAATTAACATTTAATCAACTAACTCTAACAGAAAAAACCGCCACATCGGCATTCCTAGTCGTGCTATAAATCGAAATGGAGTCTCCGTCATTAATTTCATTTGGTTTATCGCTCAGTTCTTTACCATTAAGCTTTATCTTATTCTTAGCCTTTCCGTAAGCAGGATAACTGACGAACAATTGACTTCCTTCTTGTGTGAGACTCAAAATGCCATAAGTTTGATCCAGATATTTATATACGGGGTTCCCTTCTGAATCCTCAGTGTTTCTAAACAATTCCTTGAAATGCTTACGCCCGTATGTCATTCCGGGAACCATGATCAGTTTGTCACCGCTTTTGGAACTCAAAGTAGCCTTCTTTCGTGCTGCCGGTGCACTTGGCTTTCCTATCAAGGCTTTGACAATGTCATCAAGCGATGGTCGCAAAGACTGAATTGGTTCAAAGCATTGTTCGATAATATTATTTATGGCATCAGGAAGATCCGAATTGAGTTCTTTTGGTGAATAATAGTCCTTGTTTCTAACCCAATTTTCCCAGCATTTTGGATCATCAGGATCGAACAGGTGCTCGGAACCACTTTTTGAAAAGACAAACGGGTTGCATCCGGCGAGCAATTCACACAAAATAATGCCGAAAGTAAAAATATCCGACTTGAACGACAGTTTCACACCATCAATGTTGTTATACCCAGGTGTTCCCACATATCGGACCACATTACCATTCGGGACAGACCAGTCAAAATCAGTGAGGATAATGCGGATACCTGCCGCTTTGCTTGAATCAGTCACCACCATCACTTGTTCAGGTTTCAAGTCCTGATGAATGATGTTTTTCCCGTGGACTGCTTTCAGAATCTCGCAAAACTGAATGGCGACATCCATACGATGATCATAGTCACAATCCTCCTCCATCCATTGCCGAAGATTTCTTCCTCCAGGAATCAGCTCCTTGACTTGGTAGTAACGGCCTTCTGATGGCACTTCGAAATCCTCAACAATAGTTTCGGTCTTATCGCCCATTGATTTCAGAAGGGGGATCATGGTCCTCTGATTTTTCTTAAAAGCCTCATAATCCGCAGACATGGCTGTAGGATCCTTATAAACTTTCAAGAAATACTCCTTGCCTCCTTTTCGCACTTTATACGCATCGCAGAAAGCTCCTTTGTTCAGTTCTTCTACGATTTCATAACCATTGATATTCATATAGAAGGGTTTAATCTTTTATAACACACCTAACAATCATTCGGTCACTCCGCTAGTGACAAGCTCCGAGATGGTTTTGCCTATCGTATTCATCAGATTACCAAAATCGAGGCTCTTGAAATCTTCTTCAGGATTATCCAATTGGACGATGTCTGCTCTTGGTATCTTTTTCAGCGCATCATAGGCCGGATCAGTTTTACCCCACAGGAACAGCTTGACATGTTGCACATTAAGTTCTTGAGAAAGCAATTCGATGTCGCCATCAGCGCCCTCAATTTCTTCTAAGGTTTTTTCATTAACTGGCTTTGGAGCATCATCGGTGAACAGCACCACGATTTTATGGCACTTACTGCGCCAATCCGATTTTTTTGCAGCATACCAAATGGCATCGAGTGTCGATTCCGGATCATCGCCGCCAGAGTCCTTTAATGCCTCTAAACCATCTATTTGATTTTTCAGTTCCTCTTCCGTTGAAACGAAAGGCCTATCATTGATGAGGTATTCATCATCGACCTCAAAATCGCGATAGCCCATCACTCTGGCTCGCCAGTCAAGGGCTTCAATATCTGCAGTCTTAAATCCCTCAACAAGATTTTTCACATTCTCCTTGACGCCGTCAATGATTGGTCGCATCGAACCTGTACAGTCGAAGCAAAACACGATGTCAGCGACACCTTTAACTTTCAACGAAGTTGTCCTTTGATTAATATTACCCATAATTATAAAGTATTTGAAATTGATAGATTTAATTTTTCACAGTAATTGCAGACAGGTCATACACCATTTTTGTCACTACCGGTTCCTTTCCTGCAAACGGACTACTTGAAGACACCGTAACAGCCAGCCGATTCATGAGATTGCTGAAATCAATGCCTGAAAAGTTGCCGACAAAATTCACTTCTGCCTTTGGGCATTGCTGGAATTTTTCATAATATTCGCATGGACATCCATAATAGATAATCTGGATATGAGAATCAACAATTTTTCTCAGCAAATCGTCAAATTCATGCGCACCTCCACTGCCACTACACAAAGATTCGTCGGTAAACACAACAATGACCCTCTGCGCACCCTCGCGCCAACTTGCATTGCTGATGGCAAAATCAATGGCACCCGGTGTGAACTCATCACCGCCACTTACATTTTCGCGGAGCTTGTTTTGAAAGGTTGCCGTGTCTTTGGCAAGATCCATAAAAAGGAACTCACTTTGTGAATAGTCCACCAAGCCGATTCTCCAGTCCACCGGCGACTGTCCTCCGACACCTTTCTCCAACGACGACACAAAGACGCTCACCGTATTGCGTACAGCTTCGATGCAACTTGACATCGAACCAGAATTATCAATGCAAAAAACTATGTCGGCTTTTTTTGCTGCAACAAAATTGCTATTCGTTCTAACTGTTTTTATCTGCAATCCCATATCTATAAGTTTTTGTTATTTTTCATTCTTCTGGATTAGCGCATTTTTCTTCGGGTTCTTCCGGCATCTCGAGTTCTTTCAGTGTCTCGGGTTCTTCCGGCGTCTCGGCTTTTTCCGGAGTCTCAGGTTCTTCGGCGACAGGTGCTTCTGATTCTGCTTCATCGTTTTCTTCGGGAGCATTAAAACTATCTTTCAAACGCGAAAAAACAGATTCCACCTCTAATGCCATTTGTCCATCGCAGATAAACTCATCATTTACGCTACATTTTGACGATTGTTTGAAATTCAGAACATCTTCTGAGAACAGATTGCAAATCACGGGAAGAGTTTCACACAGTTCTATTTTATAGATAAAACTGTTTTCAATGAAATAGCTTCCATCGTTCTTAACGACAGCAAAAGCGGGATTAATATCGCCATAGCCCGCCTGGTCATTCAAAGCTCCTCCCGTTGAGAAAACCGTATATAAACGATTATCAAAGAAGCTCTCGTAACCGAAATCAACCGGCTCATGGCTGCGGAACATGCGTGAGATGTTGTTCTTTTGCGCATAAGCTTCGAATTGGGAGCTGCCAAACTGATAACGTCCTGAGACTTGGTATTTTTCCTTATCCGTAGAAGGATCGCCCCAAATCATATCATTCAGGATTTTATTGCGTGTTCTCAGCAAATTTGAAGTCAGAATCTTTGTCATCGATGACAGCAAATCGTCGGCAGTTTTCTGTCGTGCCTCACGAGTCTGGTCATAAAGATACTTCGAATCAAATTCCATGCTTCCATTTGTCTGATTGAAGCTGAAGCAGTCCAAAAAAATCTGGCGCGGAACAGCACCGTGAGTGAGCAGCACATTTTGATCCGCCACTTTCAGATAGACATAGGTAGGCAATGTCTTGTAGAAATAGCCGAAAGCCTTCAGGAAATCCTTGTTATCCCCGCAATACTCATTCAAAACCGGGCAAGAATCTTGCGGAATCACCTTTGATTCCAATTTCTGGCCAATTTCATCATAGTCAATCAGTTCATGGTTTCCTCTCAGCATAATCATCCTGTCGCCAAGAATCCGTTTCAAGTCCATTAACAACAACAATGGCTCAAACAGGGCACTGCCTCTATCAAGATAATCACCGAGGAAAACGAAAAAAGCATTTTCAAAGTAATCGTAACTTGAGACCGACAGTTTGAGCAACAAGGCTGACAATGCGTAATAATCGCAATGGATGTCCCCAATCACTACGACTCTGGCTTGAGGTTTATCCCGCAAGTCCAGGAATCTATAATAATCTTCCGATGAATAATCCACGAAATAATCCGAATTCTTGAATTCTTCGAAAAACGCCGTCATTTCTTCCATCATTGAAGGCAAATCGTCGGTGTTTGCCGGTTTTCCGCGTCTCAAAACCGCCTCAATCACCTTCATCCGAGAGGTCGGTTCCTGATTTGGATCAGCATTTTTAGGCATTTGTTTATATTCCAATGCCTCCTGTACATGTTGGATTAAATTGCTAAGTCGCGTCATAATGGCTTAATTATTTGATTGTTCCTTTATTCTTTATAGTTCTGCTTTATCGTTTCAAAAATTCCCTTAATCAGATTTGCATCTTCCTTGCCGCATGCAAACTCTGCATCCATTTTGAAGTTCTGAGCTTGTTTTTCCGTAAATCCGATCTTCTGAAACAGATTAATGCAGCATGTCTGTCCCTCATTCATAATCTTGTATGTAAAACTGTTTTCGACAATGTCTTCATCTTGTTTAACAACACAAAATGCCGGTTCTACATTTGGATATCCCGTCAAAGGATTGTCTTTTCCACCTGATGAGAAAAGAGACAAAAGCTTATTCTCAAAATAGAACATATAGCCAAATTCTTTTTCTTCATGACTACGGACAAGCATGTCTATGGAATTGCATTTCATCCATTCGCCGAACTGTTCACTTCCAAACTCAAAGCGGCCTTCGGTTTGAATCCTTTCAGGAACTTCAGCAGGATCTCCCCAAATCATGTCAGCGAACACTTGTTCTCTAATTGACAGGTAACCGGTCTTCGGAACGCCTGGCTTGAAAGCGATTGAGCCATCACTACTAAAACCAATCTGTGAAATAAACTTATTCCGCGGAACTGCAGCATGTGTCAACAATATATTGCGTTTTGTTGTCTTCAAGTACGCATAGGTTGGAAGAGTGCTGAAGAATCCTGCAAACTTTTGGAGGAAAGACTTGCTGCCGGAGCAATACTTGTTCAGGCACTCACACGACTGATTAGGAATCACTTTGGATTTCAAGATTTCACTTTTTTCCGAGTAACGAATCAGTTCATGGTTTCCTTTTAACATGATCATACGCTCACCGAGAATCTTTTTCAAGTCGCTCAACAAGAGCAAGGTTTCAAACAAGGCGCCTCCTCGATCAAGATAATCACCGAGAAAAACAAAATATGCATTTTTGAAATAATCGTATTCCCTGGAAACAGATAGTTTCAGCAACATTGCCACCAAGGAGGTGAGGTCGCAATGAATGTCGCCCACAGTCACGACACGGGCGGTAGGGTTTTTAATCAAATCAATCAGCCTATAATAATCCTTCGATGCTAAATCTTGAAGATAATCTACATTTCCGAATTTTTCAAAAAAAGCTGTCAGCTCTTTTTCCACCCTGGGCAAATCCTTTTCTTCAACCGGTTGAATCCGAGCTTTAATGGCTGTCAAAACCATTTTCTTTTCCGATCCTTCATCCGAACGGACTTCCTTTGACTCCTTGCCTCTATCGGTCATTGACGGTGTTTTTTCGCTATCCTTTGGGAGGCTGATTCCGGGTCTCGTTCCAATTGTTCTAAAAGACCTAAGGATTTCATTAATGCGCCTTTCTAATTCATCCATCGACTTAGCGAAATCATCATCAAACCGAGCTTTTCCTAAGGATTCAAAGGCAATGCGCTCACATTCAATTGTTTCCGGTTTCACGGTTTCATCAATGGTTTCTATCGGGGCTGCCACCGCATCATGGTCCCCGTCGGCGCCATCCTTCTCCGATTTTTGAGATTTACACAACTTCAGGATTTTAGCAATCAAAACAAGTTGAACCGCTAAAAGGGCTATTATTAAAGCTAATATTGAAAAAAGAATCACTTGTTTGTTCATCATAATAAACATCGAACTAAATTAGACCAACATACCAATTATTGTCTTCGCATCACTTCTTGTGAAACCTTTTGCAACGATCATTTCTCCACCTTTGCTTGCAATGGAAATATCAGCAAAAAGCAAACCTTTTATCAATCTCACACTTGCAATATTGCTTCGTGCGATTATCATTGTCTGATAACCGATCAGTGCTCCTTTGTAAAAAATCACATTGACCGCATCAATTTCTATCTTATCAGGAAACAATGCGTTACTCTCTGACAACCTATTGGCTACAAATACAGGCATACGACCAGACTTTTCTTTATATATAAATCACCTTCCGTCCCGATATATAGCCCCGATATTTCGATTGGCCATTCACATATATTGTGCCTTCGCCATTTTCATTATCAAAGTTCACTTCGCCATCGGAATCGGTATATTCTTCGTTACTAAATCCCCGAAAAAATCCGTCAAATCCAACACTTACCCTCGCACCTTTTACAGCGCGTCCCGTACTACTATCGACTACCTTTACTGAAAACATATCAAAAAATGCAATTAACAAATCCTTTTACGACTGCAAAAATAACCAATAAAATTATAAATGAAAGGATTTTATATATTTTTTTTTCGCAATTCGTCATTTTTTCCACAAGAGTGTCCCGAAATAGCCTTTGCACACCGCCACTTCCTTGCAAATGCTATCAAACGGGAACTTGTCACCCGGGCAGTTTTTCTTTGCATTGAAACTGTGATGCGGGCAGATGGAGGCATCTCTGTAGGCCAGGCTCAGCAGGCTTACGAGCCACACGGCGGCATCAAACTGCCGCTCGCCCATCGTTTCCTTGTTGAAGTTGCCCTCGAAGCATACGCCGACGGAATCCTCGTTGTGTCCATAGACATGGGCCCCCACCGTATCGTAAGGCCTTCCCTCATAGATTTCGCCGTCCTTGCTAACGAAATAATGATAGCCGATCAGCTGAGGCAGGAACAGAACCTTCTCCGCCTTCCCGAATATTTCCAGAATGAAAAGATAATCTTCGGCAAAAAGAACATCTTCATCAAACTTCAGGTCATTTTTTTCAAGAAATTCTCTTTTATAAAGTTTGTTACATGGAGTAGTATCCCATACTAAATCTGTTAATTCTCTAATATGTGTTGATTTGATGTTTTCTTCAACATTTTTAAAACTATTTTTAGATAGTAACTCTTCCCACATATTATAATGTGTAAATCTATTAAATCTTCCAGCAACTACATCGTTTTCATTAGTTGATATAA
>CALGBV010000166.1 GCA_937884015.1 uncultured Bacteroidales bacterium | reverse complement strand
GAGTTTCTTGGTCATTTCAACGATTTCGGGCGTCTTGAACTGTCCCCACGACTCGTTGAACGGCACCCAAACGCCAATGCAAGGCTGTGATTTCAAAGCAGTAATGATTTCCGTCCATTCCTTTTTGTAATTCTCTTCCGATTCCAAAGAACGCAGACTTTCAGGGCCTTGGAAATACTCCTTGGTATTCCAGCCTGGGCCACGGTCGCCGCTTGGCATGTCCTGCCAGACGATGATGCCGAGGCGGTCGCAATGATAGTACCAGCGTGCCGGTTCCACCTTGACGTGCTTACGAATCATATTGAAACCAAAATCCTTGGTTTTCTGTACATCGTAAGCCAAAGCCTCATCGGTTGGCGCAGTGTATAGTCCATCAGGCCACCAGCCTTGGTCGAGCGGTCCGTAAAGGAAAATCGGCTTGCCGTTTAAGGTCAGACGCACAATGCCATTGTCATCGCGCTGCGTGCCGAAACTACGCATGGCGAAATAACTGTCAACAGCATCAATTTGCTTTCCTTTGCGGAAAACCTTGATTTTCAAATCATAGAGAAAAGGATGGTCGGGCGTCCAAGTCAAGAAACCTTCAGGCATATTCACCTCAACCGGCTGGCCATTGATTGACTTGCCTTCGGCCACTTTTTCACCTTCGTAAATCACATCAACCCAATACAAATCATCTGCTGTAGGATTTGAGAAATCAATGTCGACTTTCACCGTAGCCTTGTCCAAATCAGGCGTTGTGTTGATGGATTTGATGTAGGCATCGGGCACCGGTTCAAGCCACACCGTTTGCCAAATGCCCGTCACAGCCGTGTAGAAAATGCCTTCGGGATTCGAAACCTGCTTTCCGCGAGGGACATAACTCTTGTCGGTCGGGTCCCAGACACGGACAACCAACTTGTTGTTTTTCCCAGACAAAGCCTGCGTAATGTCGAAAGTGAAAGGTGTGTAACCGCCCGTGTGCGAACCGACTTTAACGCCATTCACCCACACATCGGTCATCCAGTCGACAGCGCCAAAATGTAACAGAACACGGTCGTTTTTCCATTCATTCGGAACGGCAAAAGTCTTTTCATACCACAAGGCATTATCCTGACCGACAGTCTTTTGCACGCCTGAAAGCGAAGACTCAATGCAAAACGGCACCAAGATGTCGCCTTCGTATGCCGTCGGAGTCTTCTCCCCTTTCGGCGTAATGGCATATTGCCACAAGCCGTTGAGGTTTTTCCATGTCGGCCGCACCATCAGCGGGCGCGGATATTCAGGCAACACGTTTTCGGGCACCACTTCCGTAACCCAGTCCGTCTTGATTTTATCGCCAGCAGGCTTGTATTGCGAAAAAGATGTTGTGGTCATCATCATTGCAATGAGAATCAGTAAGTTTCGTTTCATTTTATTCAGATTATTATTATTCATCAGTCATTTCCTTCATAAAGTCATCGCAGGCACCCAGCAGACTTTGTATGGCACGCGGCACAATGTCATCGACATTCGGCGTAGCATCAAGCAGTTGCTCAAAGCACATCCACACGGAAGCGCCGCTTTCATGCTCGTCTTCGTAATCATAAACCACAGCCTTCACCACCTTATATTTCCAGTTGATGTTGTTGGCCGCCATGATTGCCTCGGCAAAATTCTCGTCAGTGACATCGAAAATACCCGGCAAAGTGAGACGGAAAAAAAGCGGATCCTGCTTGTCGTTCCAAAGCAAGAAATTCCAACCTTTATAGCTGAAATTGAGGCCAAACTCATTTTCGGAAAGCTCAATTCTAATGCCTTTCAGATAATTGAAAACCAATTCTTTAGCAGTCATTTCAAATTACTTGTTGAAGCCAATTCTCGTATTGGTGGAATAAGTCGGATTCTTGAAGCGCAGCACATCGACAAGGATTTTCTGCGAAATCGGGACATCCATGTAAGCGGCAGTCATGGCAGCCTCATTCACCGTTTCGGTAATGTCGCCGGCATTGAAATCATTCGACAGTTTTGCCAATTCGTCATAATCCAATTCTTCGCACGGACGGCCTGCCAAATGATTCTTAAACATGTCCTTACGCGCTTCAAAATCAGGCTGAGGCACAAAGAACACCCTATCGAGGCAGCCCACACGCATGATGGCAGGTTCCACCAAATCAGGGCGATTTGAAGTTGCTGCGATCAGAATGCCTTTCTTGGCACATTCGTTCATCAAACCAAAGAGTGCAGCCACCTGAGGCGTAATGCCAGACTCATCCTCGCCACGGCCTGGAGCAAGGAACTCGATTTCGTCAATGCACAAGACAAACGGAGCCTTAATGCTTGCCGCATCAAACACGCGCTGTAAATTCTCTAACACGCCAGGCTGATAAATGTTGCCGAAATCAGAAGCCTTAATCATGGAATAATTGAAACCCAATTCCTCGGCAAAACTCTCAAGCACAAGACTTTTACCACATCCAGGAGGACCGTAAAGCAAAATGCCGTTGATGGCAGGCAGTTTGTATTTCTGCGCTTTTTCGGGATTTTGCAAAGCAAAAATAACTTCCTTGCGCAGCTGCTCCTTCAGTTCGCCGCGCCCCGTGACATTCTCAAAACCATTGCCCGAGCCTTTCTTGAAAGTGATTTCCACCTGAGGCACTTGCTGCGGTTCCTGCTGCGGTGCAGCGGCAGACTCGGCCTGTTCAATTTCCTGAGCCAGTTCCGGCATAATCTGCTCAGCCAAAGCCTTGGCAAAATCCACGGCAGATTCAAAACGGTCATCTGGTTTCTTAGCCAAAGCCTTCTGCAAAATCGCCTTCATGAAATCAGGCAGCTTGATTTCCTCCGTTTCGAGAATCAAATCCTGCTTGCGGGCTTCTTTCACGGCTTCCTTAATCAAAGCCTTATCTTCATGACAATCAGACAAATCAATTTCCCAAGGCGCTTTTGCGAAAAGCATATAATAAAGGAGCGCCCCAACTGAGAAAATATCAGTTTTCGGCGTGTAAATGCCTTTGAATGTTTCAGGAGCGCGGAAGAACGGTTGCAAATCGTCGACCTTGAACGTCGGGCGTCCCATGACCATATAGGAAATGTGTCCCAAATCAATAATGGTCGGGAGCAACATGCCATCCTCCAATTCCTGAAGCATGATATTGGTTGGATTTATATCATTATGAATCAAAGCATTAGAATGCAAATACGCCAATCCGTTCAGCACACACAAAGTGATTTGTGAAGCATCCTGCGAGTCAAGAACGCCATCGTTTTTTATCGAAGTGCTGAGCAAATCACCACGATAGAAATTCGTCACCAAATAGCGGAAAGTCTTGTTGCCTTTTTTAACTTCGCCCTTATCAACAAACTTGATGATATTGTCATTGTCAATTTCCTGACACAGAACGATTTCATATATTTCTTTTCCCTCAAAAAACTGAGACTTAGGAACTAAAGCCAGGTCGTAAGCCTTGAGGAAATACATCATGTCGTCAGTTCCGTAAACGGTGTATGATTCCGCAACTGCACCTTTTTTAATGAAAGAATTGACAACATATCTGCCAATTTTGTCTCCTTTTCTAAATGTTTCCATAAATTGCAATTTAATGAAGGGCAAAGTTCTTCATAAAAATCGAATTGCGCAAGCGGAAAGGAATATTTTTCCGTTTGGAGACAAAAAAAACAGTATTTCTGATTGTATATCAGACAAAAACGTTAGCTAAGCTAACCAACTGCAAAAATGCAGCGCATCATGCTTCACGCTTCTTCCCTATCTTCCTTTCCAAACTCAATGATATTGTCGCACGCTTTCCGCAACACCTCGACAAAAGTGTTCAAATCAGTTTCAGGCACGCCCGAAAGGATGTCGTTCATCGCATTAATGGCAACTTCCTTTGTCCTGTCACGCATAGCCAAGCCCGTTTCCGTCACCACGATATTGTTTACACGGCGGTCGCCCTTGTCGACAGAGCGGACGACGAGTCCTTTTTTCTCAAGATTATCAATAAATTGCGTTACCGAATTCTTATCTTTCTGAATGATGTAGGCAATGTTCTGTTGCGTCAAGGCGCCTTCGTTCCAAAGCGTATCCATCACAAGAAACTGTTCGGCGGTCAGGTTGATTCCATTTTTCTTAAACACCTCACCAAGGTGCTTTTTCAGCCTGCAGTTCATTATGTTGACATACACGGCTGCCTGTTTCACGAGCATCATATTATCCTATATTTATGATTATCACTTATTATTGAAAGTGCAATAATACGGAAAATTCAAACATTTGCAACATGTAAACAACAAAAAACCCGGGAGGCTTAATGAGAAGCCTCCCGAGCAAACAAAACGACTGAAAATCAATTTATAGAATTGCCATATTCGGCACTTCATCCGAATCGTAATAGCCTTTGGCAAGTTTTTCCTTCACCTCGGCAAAAGCCTTCAAAGTGTATTCCACATCCTCCATGCTATGCGCCGCTGTCGGAATGATGCGGAAAATGATCATGCCCTTTGGAATGACGGGATACATCACCACAGAGCAGAAAATCCTGTAGTTTTCGCGCAAATCCATGGCTATGTTGGTTGCCTGAGCCACATCACCTTGCACATGAACCGGTGTCACGCAAGCCTCAGCAGGACCGATATCGAATCCCAAGTCACGGAAACCTTTTTGCAAGGCACGCGTCACTTTCCAAAGTTGGGCACGCAACTGGTCGCCCTCAGCACCACGGATAATCTCCAAACGTTTTTCGCAACCGTAAACAATCGGCAACGGCAGAGACTTGGCATACATTTGCGAGCGCATGTTATAGCGCAGATAATCAATGATATATTTCGGTCCAGCGACAAAACCGCCAATCGTAGCCATTGCTTTTGCGTAGGCACCAATATACAAATCGATGTCGTCCATCACGCCGAAATGCTCAGATGTGCCACGACCATTCGGGCCCATCACGCCAAAGCCATGCGCATCATCAATGAGAATCCTGAACTGATATTTTTTCTTCAAGGCCGCAATGCCAGCCAAATTGCCCAAAGCACCAGTCATGCCGTAAACGCCTTCGGTAATGACCAGAATGCCGCCACCCGTTTCCTTCACCACTTCGGTAGCCACTTTCAGTTTCTGCTCAAGGCTGGCCATATCGTTATGCCTGAAAGAGAACGACTTACCAATATGCAGACGCTTTCCATCTTGCAGACAAGCATGAATTTCGGCATCGAAAATCAGCACATCGTGGCGCGACAACAAGGAATCGAGCGTAGAGAAGATGCCTTGATAACCGAAATTGAAAAGATAGGCGGCTTCCTTTTTCTCAAAATCTGCTAATTCCTTCTCAAAATGCTCGTGCATACGGGTGTGTCCCGTCATCATGCGGGCACCCATCGGGGCAGCCATGCCGAATTTAGCAGCGCCTTCAGCATCAACCTTACGGATTTCAGGATGATTGGCCAAACCGAGATAATTGTTCAAGCTCCAGCAAAGCACTTCCTTGCCATTGAAAATCATTCGCGGACCGAGTTCGCCTTCCAGACGAGGAAATGCGAAATAGCCGTCGGCACGTTCACGGTACTGTCCTATCGGGCCGCCGGAATCCTTTGATATTCTTTCAAATATGTCCATATTTTTGTTGTTTAGTTGTTATTCTTTCAATTTAAATCACGCAGCAAAAATAGTAAATATATTTATTATAAAAACATTTACTCAGATAATTTATTACACCTTATTATATATGAAGGATTGATTTCTACTGCTTAACAATTTTACTTTTTTTAGTAAATATATTTACTTTATATTGTTGTACTATCAATTAAATTACTACTTTTGCAGCGAAAATTCGAGAACAAAAATTAAAATAATCGGAAATATGACAAACAAATTTCGCATGATGATTGGGACATTGCTTTTAGCAATTCCTTTGTGCATCAACGCACAAGAACAAGAAAAACAAATTGACAGAACACCTAAAATCTCAGGTTTCGTTCAGGGTCTTTATCAATTGAATGCCGACAAGGATTTCAATGTTGAAAGCAACACGCTGAGAATGCGTCGCGTGCGTATGTCAGTCGATGGCAAACTGAGCCAACACGTTTCCTACAAGATTCAAGGCGACTGGGTTTGCTCCCCTATCCTCGTCGATGCTTACATCAAGATTAAGGCTTGCCCCGAATTTGCCGTTCAGGTCGGTCAGTTCAAGACACCTTTCACCCTTGAAAGCCCAATCAACCCGCTCAATCTGGAAATCTTCGATTACGGCGAAACCGTCAAAGGCCTCAGTGGCTACGATGACGTTTGCGGCGTGGGCAAGCAAGGCCGTGACATCGGTGTGATGGCAACCGGCAACCTTTTCAAACTCGACGACAAAGATTTTTCACTGATTGACTACAGCCTTGGCGTTTTCAATGGTAACGGCATCAACGTCGTCGACAACAACAATCGCAAAGACATTGTCGGACGTCTGGAGATTCACCCTTGGATTAAAGGCATGACGCTTACGGGATCCTACTATTACGGCAAATATCTCAACAACATTGACCTCACCCGCAACCGCTACAGTTTTGGCGTGCAATACGACGACAACAACATTTTGGTACGCAGCGAATACGTCAACGGAGAAACAGGAAAAGCCGTTTTGCCTGAAAATGAATTAGAACCGATTTATTCAGAGAATCTTTTCAACAGCAATGGCTACTATGCCGTTGCAGGTTACTGGTTCCATTTCGGCAGCGAATCGCACCCGCAAAAACTCATGCCAGTCCTCCGTTACGAAAAATTCATCAAGGATGTCAATTCGGGCGACGATGCCACTTATTATACTGCCGGCATCAATTATTGGCCTTGGAAAAATGTCAATTTCAAACTTGACTATTCATACATTCAGCATAAAATCAGCGACAATTCTCACCGTTTTGCCGCCATTCTTTCCTACAAATTCTAAAACTTAAAATCATGGGAAAAAACACAAATTGGTCAGAACTCTATAAAAAAGAAGATTGGTTAGCCTGCTGGTTGGGCTTCATCGTAATCGCTTTAGCATGCGTTGCCGTCCTTACCGGATGGTTTGACTTTTCGGCTGCGAAATTCAGCACTTGGTACACTTGGGAAGACGGAGGCACCTTTGCCGAATCAATGGGAGCACAACTAAACGGTGCATTCTGGGGAAAACTGTTGCGTACCTTCTTAGTCTTAGGCATTTTGTTCACACTCGGCGTAAAACTGATGGGACTAAGCGTGAAAGAATACATTCCTGCATTCATCGGTTTGTTCGTTATCTCACTGATTGTACGTTGGATAAGCGCAGAGTTTACGCTGAACCGCTATCTTGAATGGGCATTCTGGGCATTGCTCATTGGCCTCATCATTTCCAACACGATTGGCACGCCAGAATGGCTGAAACCTGCTGTAAAGACTGAGTTTTACATCAAAACAGGCTTGGTCATCATGGGGTTTTCGGTCCTTTTCTCCAACATTGCAAAATTCGGCCTTTACGGTCTCGGCATCGCATGGATTGTCACTCCAATCGTCATCATCTTCATGTGGTGGCTTGGAACGAAAGTCTTTAAAATCGACAACAAACCATTGATAATCACCGTTGCAGCAGCGACCAGCGTTTGCGGAACGAGTGCCGCAATCGCAACAGGCGCAGCCGCCAAAGCCAAGAAAGAAGTTAAGGTTGATACCACTAAAAAGGATATTGCAAAAGCAAATCCAAATGATTTTAGTGTGATTATTAACCCAATCATTACCGAAAAGAGTATGGCGATGATTCAAAACAGTAAT
>CALGBV010000165.1 GCA_937884015.1 uncultured Bacteroidales bacterium | reverse complement strand
CTGTTGAGGTCGTAGGCTGTTCCCATCCCCAACGGCCGCTGAAGTTAACTTTGGCAGTCCCTTCGTCAGACGAGCCGGATTTGGTTGTCACCAGAATCACACCGAAAGCACCACGTGCACCGTAAATTGCTGCTGCAGCGGCATCCTTTACGACAGAAATGCTCTCTATATCACTTGGATTCACACGATCCAGCGAGCCTTCTGCGCCATCGATGATGACCATAGGACTCTGGCCCGTGAGAGATGTCACACCACGGATGTTGATCGCCGGTGCCGCACTTGGGTTACCCTTTGAACTGGTGATGTTAAGACCTGGAACGACACCCATGAGCATCGATGCTGCAGAATGTGTCGTCCTGTTCTCCAGTTCCTTGGATCCCACAGCCGTGATAGCACCGGTAAGGTTCACCTTTTTCTGTGTACCATAGCCGACGACCACGGTCTCGTCAAGGGTAAAGTCATCCTCATCGCCGACTACGGCGCATTCATCGAGATCGAACCCGGTGTCGAAGGTCTCGTACACGTTTCCGAGATGTCCTGGAGCCCCCGTCTCCACAGCGCTCAGGATTTCCTGAAGGTTGGCGACGAAGTTGAAGCTCAGATCCTGACCCTCGACCGCGAAGAACGCAAGATGTCTCTCGGTATGAAGCAGCTCATGCCAGACCCATGGGCAAACATTGCAGAACGTTATCCTATCAACTCAAAGCACACTGCTACAGTGCGTAACTTCACCAACTTCGGCATCTTCGTCGAACTGGAAGAAGGTGTTGACGGCCTCATCCACATCAGCGACCTCAGCTGGTCCAAGAAGATCAAGCACCCGGCTGAATTCACAAAGGTTGGCGAAACCATCGACGTCGTCGTTCTCGATGTCGACCAGGAAAACCGTCGCCTCAGCCTCGGCCACAAGCAGCTTGAAGAAAATCCTTGGGATGTGTTCGAAGGCGTGTTCACCATCGGCTCAATGCACCAGGGCACTGTCATCAGCGCTTCCGATAAGGGCGTTGTCGTTTCATTGCCTTACGGCGTCGAAGGCTTCTGCCCAAGCCGCTACATGAAGAAGGAAGACGGCACCAACGCTAAGGTTGAAGACGTCCTCGATTTCAAGGTCCTCGAATTCAACAAGGAAATCAAGAGAATCGTTCTCGCTCTTCCTAAGGTTGAAACCGAAAAGGAACCTAAGTCAAGCGAAGAAAAGGCTGCCGATAAGGCTGCTAAGCAAGCCAAGCGCGCTGTCAAGCAAATCAATGACACCATTGAACACAGCACCCTCGGTGATCTTGATGTCCTCGCTGGCCTGAAGGAAAACCTTGAAAAGCAGGAAAAGGCTGCCAAGGAAAATGGCGCTGAATAAGCCTGAATTGACGGAATAACATATTTTGTCATACTGAAAACCGCTCTCGTTTTGAGGGCGGTTTTCTTTTTCTTTTTACCTTTGCAAAAAATAATCACGTCATGGCAAACAAACTGAACAGAATCATTTTTACACTTCGCGAAGGCGACGAATTCATCCCCCTTATCCAGCTGCTGAAAGCCGCCAATGTCGTCTATTCGGGCAGCGAAGCGCAAGAAGTGGTGGCCGCCGGCATGGTGCTGCGCAACGGCGAAACGGAACTCCGCAAACGCGCCAAAATCACCAAAGGCGAAATCATCGTGTTTCAGAATTTTGAGATTACGGTGGAGTGAGGGTGTGAAGCAATTTGTCTCCTGTTTTGGGAGTTAATAGACTAAAGTTTTCTATGGGTTGCCGAAACGGATTCCCAAAATGCTGATCGTGAACAAGGAAAACAAGGTGAAAACGGCACAGAGGAAAGTCCTAAAACCCTTGGCATTTTCTGCCTCATTTCTAAAATGTTCAACGATTTTGACATATCTTTTTTTGCGAAAAAACAACGTCAGATTCGCAAGGAAAATCAAAAGGATTATGGAAGCAAAAAGCCAAGGCCCTATAGTCGGTAATTTGACAAGAAATCTTGAAACACACCAAAACGCCGTTAATAGGTCAATAAAGACTACCATGCTCAGTAGCATTATGCCGGTGACACTGGCAAACTTAATGCTATTGTCGGGATAGGCACTGTTCTTGTCCACAATTTCTCCATATCTGAAAAAGAAATAGAACAACCGATAATATGCCATCTTTATGAAATGTAGTACTTTCATGGTTTGGGCTTTACCTCATTTTTTCTTTGGATACAATCCTGTATTGATCTTTCATAAATGGGGAATGTTTTTTTGCAGCAATGTTGCCCAAAAAACATAAATCAGAAGCTCAAAGTCAAGCCGATGCCATTGCCGGTAAACCCGTAGTCGAGTCTTGCAACCGGCTTTTTGTCGCAATTGTAGATGACGCACGCGTCTTGAATCCAATTTTTGCCAATGGATTTATTCACGATGCCAAAAATGAGAAATGTTGTTCCGGCGACATCAAGGATTGGGGCAATGAATGTCGGCAATACTTTTTCACCTTTCATAAGATATAAAGGAACTGAAAGGCAGCATAGGGCTATTCCGACACCTAAATCGCTGGTGCCACATTGGTTTTTGTAAAATCCTTTGTCAAGTTTGTAGTAGGCCAATTCGTTATTGTTTTTTACAAATTCAAGTAACTCTTGCTTGCAGCAAGGCTCTCCGTTGATGAAGTATTTTTTTCCAGACACGGCTATGGCGCTATTGTCGTTGACAACGGTTTGATTTTCAAAAACTTCTGTTTCGCCGTTTTCAAACAAAATTGAGGTGACTGTATTTTTCCCAATTGTGTAAACGGGTCCTTCCAAATTGCTGAATTTCTTGAATTTGATTTCTGTCTCTGAGATTTCGAGAATCTTGGCTTGTATTTGTTCGCCATTCTGATAGTTGATAACGTCTTGAGCCTTGCCGAATTGAGCAATGCAAATCATCAGCATTGCAATGATAAAGAGTCTGTTTTTCATAAGCGGTTGATTTAATTTTTGCAAATATAGGAATATAAGTTTTTTCATTCCGCTAAATTAGGAAGTTTTTCAATACTTCGACTCTGTAACCTAAAAAAAAACTTCGGAGCGAAATTTTCGCCCCGAAGTCATCTGTTTTATATGTGTCTGAAAAACTTATTCCACAGTGATTTTGCAGACCAAGTTTCTGTCGCCATAAGCATCATCGATGCGTGTGACGTGTGGGAAGTACTTGTCCTGAACATCGCTCTTCATCGGGAAACCGGCTTCTTCGCGGGTGAATGGGAATTCCCAGTTGCTGCTCATCAGCATTTCGGCTGTGTAAGGAGCGTGTGAGATGATGTTGTCGCCCTTTGGAGCCTTGCCTTCTTCGATGGCTGCGATTTCCTTGCGGATCTGAATCATGGCGTCGACGAAACGGTCGAGTTCGGCCAGAGGTTCGCTTTCAGTTGGTTCAACCATCAGGGTCTCGTGGACTGGGAATGCTACGGTTGGGGCGTGGAAACCGAAGTCCATCAAACGCTTAGCAATGTCAATAGCGGCAACGCCTGTGGCCTTGTTGATGGCGTTGATGTCCAAAATCATTTCGTGAGCAACGTGACCGTTATTGCCGGTATAAAGGATTGGATAGTAATCCTTCAGTCTGTCCTTCAGGTAGTTTGCGTTCATAATGGCACCCATGGTAGCTTTCTTCAGGCCTTCGCCGCCCAACATCTTGAGGTAGCAGTAGGTGATGGTGAGAATCTGGGCACTTCCGAAAGGACCAGCTGAAACTGCGCCCATCTGCTTTTCGCCGCCGGTTGGGAACAGGATGTGTGATGGCAGATATGGCTTGAGATGTTCGGCAACCCTCTTGAAGAAGAGCTTGACGATGCCGAGGAGGACGATACCAGTTGATGTTTCACATACCTTTTCCTAAAGAATTACCGGCTTTAAAGAAAGTCGGTAATTTTTTAGTAGCCGTTTTGAAAGTCGGTAATTTCTTAGGGCGAAGTCGGTAAATCTTTAGGAGCAACTCGGTAAATCTTTAGGAGGAAATAAGCGGAAGTCGGTAAATCTTTAGGGAATCAAGCCTTTTATCTCAATGTTAGTATATTGAAACTCAAAGGATTGTAGCGGCGCAAAATCGCGCCTACAATAAGACATCATATTGAATAATAATTGATCAATATAGAAACGCACGTGCGCAAGAGAGAATCGGAAGAGAGAAGAATGAATAGATAGATGAAAAAGAAAAATTGCGCCGTCAAGTTCATCCTGAAATCTTGTATTCCGACCTTTCCATACAAACATCAAGGGT